>NZ_JASGFD010000011.1:0-104927 GCF_047605705.1 Silvibacterium sp.
CTGGTTGCCTCTGTCTTCTCATCGGGAACGGTGCCGATTACAGGCACGGTGACCTTCGAGAGCGGCTCGACGGTCATCGGTACGGCCAGTCTCACTTCTGCGGGCACGGCTACGCTCACACCGACGCTTGCCGTGGGCACCTACAGCATCGTCGCGGTATACAGCGGGGACGCGAACAACGCCGCTTCCACTTCGAGCGCCGTGACCGTGACCGTGACCGCCGCGGACGACTTCAGCATGAACGTGAATCCTACCTCGATCACGATGGCGACCAAGCAGTACCAGACAGTCACGCTGACGCTGAGCTCGACCTCGGGATTCGCGGACACGCTTGGCCTCGGTTGCGCCTCGCTGCCGGCTTCGGTGACATGCTCGTTCTCGAATAGCTCGGTGGCCCTTGCCGCAAACGGCACCGCCTCGGTGCAGGTGACGGTCGATACGTCTTCCCCGCTGACGGCGGGAGGCTCGGCGAAGAACGATCAGCCAGGTCGCGATGGCTCAAGGACTGCGCTGGCCTGGACCTTCCCGGGCAGCCTCGCACTGGGCCTAATCTGCTGGCGCTTCCGCAGAAAGCACGGGCTGATGTACATGTTCGCCGCCCTGGTCCTGCTCGGTGGCACAGTCTTTGGCCTGACCGGTTGTGGCGGCCTTTCCGAGAACGGCGCGACACCGGGCACGTACAGCTTTGAAATCACGGCAACCGGTCAGAAGACAGGAATGGACCACGCCGTGACCATCAATCTGACGGTGAACCAGTAGGGGCAGAGATGAAGAGACGAGGAGTGAAGATCTGCTCTCTACTGGTACGCGGCTGCCTGCTCGCCGCACTGGCTCTCGCCTGGGCGCAATGGGCTTGTGCCCAGGTCGCTCCCAGCAGCTATGGTGGCAATCAGACCATAGCCGTCGGCGGCGAGATCTCGGGGTTTCGGCTGGATTACGGAAAGCGCGATCTGGGAGGCATCGGCATCTTCGCGGATGCCGACCTGAATAACCGCATCGGATTGACGGGCGAGGCGAACTGGATGCGGCTGCACCAGTTCGCGGACACACACTTTTCCACCTATATGGGCGGGCCCCGGTTGAACTTCAACACCCGCGGCAACTGGCGCCCCTACCTGAAGGTTGTGGCGGGTGGAGGCCTGTTTAACTTCCCCTACAACTACGCCACGGGCAGCTACTTCGTCGTTGCTGGCGGCGGAGGACTGGACTATCACATCGCTCCGCGCTGGCGTGTCCGCGTGGCAGACTTTGAATACCAGTACTGGCCTCAGTTCACCTTTGGTGCGATCCATCCCTACGGCGTGAGTGCCGGGCTCGAGTTTCAACTCTTCGGATGCAGCCGCTGCGAGCCAAGAGGATTGGGGCGGTAGCTTGCGGGCAGGAACCAAGAGAGGCGATGGCGCGGATCGTTCCGCGCCAAGCGCTTTCCCAGAATGGATTTTGCGTCAATATTGATCAGATATGTGCGCAGGTCTGATTGACATGACCTCCCCGGCCCAATATTCTCCAAGAGAAAGTGGCGGGTCGAGTCTTAGCAGCCTCAGCTGCACTGGCATCTTCCTTCCGCCCGGAACAGGGAGTCAGGAAAACACTTCCTTCCTGATAGGTTAGATAGGCGGTGCGGCTTCAGCAGTAAGTGCGTGGTAGGTGGAAGCGCTGGTCACTCCATGGCGTGCAACCGCGCACCTGCTCTGCTACAAAGCCTGTCCAGGCGATTTCGCCCGTAGAAATCAGTAAACCCACGAGGTAGTGTGACAGTTAAGCAGGAGATAGTGTTTGAGCTCTGCGCCGAGAGCGTGGAGGCATGTGTTGCAGCGGAACAGGGCGGCGCGCACCGGATTGAGCTGTGTACGGCACTGGCGGTGGATGGCCTGACACCGAGTCACGGATTGACGCGGGTGGCCTTGGATAGCTGCAGCCTTCCGATCTACGTTCTGGTTCGTCCCCGTGCCGGCGATTTTGTCTATTCCGAGGCCGAGTTCGTCACGATGAAGGAAGACATCGCGCATCTGAAGGCGATGGGAGCGGCTGGATTTGTGATCGGCGTGCTGCACGCCGACGGCACCGTGGACAAGGAACGCACGCGCGAGCTGGTCGAGCTGGCCGCTCCGCTGGAAGTGACCTTTCATCGCGCTTTCGATGCGACGCCTTCGCTGGAGCAGGCCCTGGAAGATGTCATCGCCGTGGGGTGTAGGCGTGTACTGACTTCGGGTGGCGCGCCGGACGTGGTGACAGGTGCTCCGATGCTGGCAAAGCTGGTGGAGCAGGCCGCAGGACGCACGGCAATCGCACTGGGCGGCGGTTTGCGCATCGATGATGCGGAGTGGCTGGCAAAGGTGACCAAGGCCCCGCACTACCACGGTTCTTTGCGGCAGGCGGAACCGGCTGCGGTGCTTGCCGGCGGCGGCGAGAATGCGGAAGTGGCCTCATCAGGGCGCGGCCGCAGCGTCGTGGATCCCCACGATGTACGCACCATGGTGGCCAAATTGCACAACTCCTGAGACTCTAAGATTTCACCGCGGCGATTTTTCTCGCGGTGAAAATCTGACGAATCGCGTGGGGCCTTCAGCGGGAGGCTCCCTCGTGGAGGATGGATGCGCAGGCTGCCTTTGATTTTTCTTCTGGCTGCGACCGGAGCGTTTGCTGCCGATCGCGCTGTTCCCGCAGACCCGATTACGCGCGCCGACTATGAGCGTGCGGCCCAGCTTCAGGACAAATACAAAGGGTTGGCTCTGAATGTGGCGAGCCTGCCGACGTGGATCGCCCAGACTGACGAATTCTGGTATCGGCGCAGCGTGGAGGGCGGGCACGATTTTGTGCTCGTGAATGCCGCGACGCAGGAGAAGAAGGCCGCTTTCGACCATACGAAGCTGGCAGCCGCGCTTTCGACCGCAACCGGCAAGACCTACAATCCGCGCGAACTCCCGTTCCGGGAGATTGAACTCACTGACAAGCTGGATGCCGTGCGCTTCGAACTCGACGACGCGCGCTGGAAATGTACGCTCGACAGTTACGTATGCAGCCGCGAGCTGGATCCGAATGAAGCTCCAAGAGATCCCGAAGACGAGGGGTATGACGATACTCCCAAGGCGATGAATGGAGACAAGCAGACGAAGTGGTCGCCGGACGGAAAGTGGGAAGCTTTCGTCGAAAACTACAACATCTGCGTTCGCGCCAAGGGTGAGACCGAGAAGGTCGTTCTGAGCGAGGACGGATCGGAAGGCAACTACTATGCTTTCGATACGATCAGCTGGGCTCCCGATTCGAAGCACCTGGTCGCGTATCGTGTGCGGCCCGGCTACAAGCGGCTGGTGCACTATGTTGAATCCTCACCAGCGGACCAGCTGCAGCCAAAGTATTTCGCGATGGTCTATCCGAAGGCCGGGGATGTGCTCACGCTTGAGCAGCCGGTGCTCTTCGAGCTCTCTCCGAACAAAGAGCAGCCCATTGCCAACGATCTCTTCCACAACCCATACAGCATCAGCGCGCCGGTGTGGTGGAAGGACAGCCGTGGCTTCACCTTCGAATACAACCAGCGTGGGCACCAGATTTATCGCGTGATCGAGGTCTCGGCAGAGACTGGGATCGCGCGCACGCTAATCGATGAGCAATCCGGAACATTCATCAACTACGAGCCGCTGACTGCAGACCAGTTCGATACGGGCAAGATCTATCGCCACGACCTGAATGACGGCAAGGAGATTCTCTGGGCCTCGGAGCGCGATGGATGGGAGCATCTTTATCTGTATGACGGCGCTGCGGGCAAGGTGAAGAACCTCATCACCAAAGGCGATTGGGTCGTGCGCTCCGTCGACTACGTGGACGATGCGAAGCGGCAGATCTATTTCGAGGCCAGTGGCACGGAGGCGGGCAAGGATCCGTACTACATGCATCCATACCGGATTAATTTCGATGGCACAGGCCTTACGCCTCTCTCGACGCAGGAGGCGGACCACAGGCTGAGTTTCTCGCCGGATGGCAAGTACTACGTCGATCTCTATTCCACGCTGGAAGTGCCGCCAATGCTGGAGCTGCACAGTACCGCAGGGGACAAGCCGGTTGCGACGATCGAGCAGGCCGATGTGCGACATCTGCTCGAATCAGGCTGGCGTCCGCCGGATGTGTTCACGGCGAAGGGGCGTGACGGCAAGACGGATATCTGGGGCGTGATCTATAAACCGGTGAACTTCGATCCGCATAAGAAATATCCGGTGATCGAAGACATCTACGCCGGACCGCAGGGCTCGTTTGTGCCGAAAGACTTCGGTATCTATACGCAGCCGCTGACGGAGCTGGGCTTCGTAGTCGTGCAGATCGATGGCATGGGCACGAACAACCGCTCACGTGCCTTCCATGATGTGACGTGGCAGAACATCAAGGATGCAGGCTTTCCGGATCGCATCCTCTGGCATCAGGCCGCGGCGAAGCAGTTTCCCTGGTACGACATCTCGCATGTGGGCATCTTCGGGACATCTTCGGGCGGACAGAGTGCGATGGGTGCGCTGCTGTTTCATCCGGAGTTCTATAAGGTAGCCGTGGCCAACAGCGGGTGCTATGACAACCGGATGGACAAAATCTGGTGGAATGAGCAGTGGATGGGCTGGCCGGTCGGTCCGCAGTACGCGGCTTCCTCGGATGTGGATAACGCGCATTTGCTCGAGGGCAAGCTGATGCTGGTGGTGGGAGAGATGGACAAGAACGTCGATCCCTCGAGCACCTATCAGGTGGTGAACGCGCTCATCAAGGCGAACAAGACCTTCTCGCTGCTTGCAGTGCCAGGCGGCGGTCACGGAGCTGGCGGGGCCTATGGGCAGCGTGCTCTCGAAGACTTCTTCGTCCATAACCTTCTGGGGCAGGAGACGCCTGACTGGAATGCCCCGGTCGAAGACAAGCCCGACACACCGAAACAGGCAAAGTAGAACGAAAGAGGCCGGCTGCGATAGCCGGCCTCTTTGTTTGTGATGGGCAGGATTATTGCGCCTGCTTCTGTGCGTCTACCCAGGCGCGGATGCGCGCATCGAGGATGTCGAGCGGCAGCGGCCCTTCGGCGAGGATGGCATCGTGAAAGGCGCGGATGTCGAACTTTGTTCCGAGCTGCTGCTTCGCATACTCGCGCAGTTCGAGAATCTTCATCTGCCCGAGCTTGTAGGCGAGCGCCTGTCCGGGCCACGCGATGTAGCGATCGACCTCGCTCTCGATATTCTTCTCGTCCATGGCTGTGTGATCGCGGAAGAACTGGATCATCTGCTCGCGGGTCCAATGGTCCTGGTGCACGCCGGTGTCGACGACCAGGCGAATCGAGCGCCACATCTCGTTTTCGAGGCGGCCATATTCGCTGTAAGGATCCTGGTAGAAGCCGACTTCCTTGCCGAGGCGTTCGGCATAAAGCGCCCAGCCTTCCGAATACGCGTTGTAATCGGCGAATTGACGGAAGAGAGGAAGATCCTTCCGCTCCTGCGCGATGGAAAACTGCATGTGATGGCCGGGAAGGCCTTCGTGATACGCGATGGCCTCGACATTGAGCAGCAGGCGATGCGTCGGGTCGTACTCGTTCACATTGACGCGGCCAGGGCGGTTCGATGCGCCTGGGGAGTAATCTGCGGGCACTGCATCCGGAGCGCGAAAGGCGTCCATCGGAACGACTTCAAGCTTGTTCTTGGGCAGATGGTTGAAGAGCTGCGGCAGCTTCGCCGCCATCTGGTCTTCGTAATGCTGATAGAGGCCGAGAACCTGCTCGCCGGACTTGCCGTAGAGATCGCGGTCGTTGCGGATGTGCTCGTTGAAGCTCTTAAGATCGGAATAGCCCTGCGACTTCGCAAGCTCGAGCATCTGCGCGTCGACTTCCGTGACCTGCTTGAGACCCATGCGGTGAATCTCGTCCGGAGTGAGATCGGTGGTGGTGTTGTCCCGGATGGCCTGGCGATAGCGTGCCGCCCCATCCGGCAGAGACCAGATGCCGTCTTCGGTGCGGCCATGCGGGGCATAGTCGTTCTTCACAAAGGCTTCGAACTTTGCGTAGGCCGGGGTTACGTCCTGCGCGATGGCATCGAGAACGCCTTTACGCAGGCGGACCCGATCTGCCTCTGCGATGCCTGCGGGGAAGTTCTTCAACGGTGCTGCGAAGGGGCTCTCTTCCGGGCTCTTGTCGGCGATATCGTGGATCTCGGTCACCGCAATGGCGAGCAGATAACGGGGCGGCATGAGATGGTCGCGCAGGCCGAGGCGCATGTCCCCGGTGATCTGTGCAAAGGCCGTGGGCAGCGCATGCAGGCGTGCGATGTAGTTCTCGTAATCCTTCACGGTCTGGTAAGGGCATCTGCGAGGCCAGCGCGGCGTAGTCGAGATGCGGACCGTTCATCTGGTCGACAGGCATCTCCCACTTGCGGAAAGGGGCGTCGTCGATCCTGCGCTGAAGGCTGCGCAGGATGAGCGTGCGGTTGAGTTGCGCCTCGTTGCTGAGAGTCTTCGGATCGATCGCCTCGAACGCCTTCAGCGATTGCTTCGCATGTTCCACATCGCGAGCAAAGGCCTCCGGCGAGTAATCGGTAAGGCGGTCGTTGTAGCGGGTGTCCCCGATATACGTGGCTGTCTCCGGGTTGGTGCGGAGCTCGTACTGCCATTCGGCATCGAGTGCGGCTGTAAAGCGGGCATCCCCGGCAGGCGTGGCAATCTGGCCAAAGGCGGGAGCAGCGAGAACAAGCAGGAGAGAGAGCGAGGCGGTGCGCAAGGGCAGCTCCTTAACAAGCAGAGGAGTAAGAGAAAGGGACCGGAGAATATGTGCCCGTCGCGATAGCAAATTCGCGACGGGCTGGAGGTGAGCTTACGCCTGGATCGCGTCCCGCGTGAAGACGCCGTTTACCAGCCGCTGAACGCCGAGCGGATTGGCATCCTGCAGCTCCGCAGGCAACAGGCTCTGCGGATATCCCTGGAAGCAGACCGGCCGCGCGAAGCGGAAGATCGCCATGCTGCCGACCGACGTGGTGCGGCTGTCCGAGGTCGCCGGATACGGGCCGCCGTGAACCATCGCGTGGCTTACCTCGACGCCGGTAGGATAGGCGTTGAAGATCAGACGTCCGACCTTCTGCTCGAGGATCGCGATGAGGTCGGCATTCGCGGTGAGATCTTCTTCCGTGCCGAGGATAGTCGCGGTGAGATGGCCGCGCAGGCCGCGCGCCGCAGCGAGCATCTGTTCGCGCTGGTCGTAGTGGATGAGCAGCGTGCTGGGGCCGAAGATCTCGTCGGCGAGTTCGGGCTTGCTCAGCAGTTCGGCGGCGGTCGTCTCCAGAAGCGCTGCGGTGGAAGCCGCGCCGGTGCTTTCGGTTTCGGAGCGATAGAGAGTAGTGACGGCCGCATCGGCTGCGCGATTCTCGAGGCCGCTGCGATAGTGCTTCGCAATGCCGGGAGTGAGCATCGAGAACGGAGCGACGCCGGCAGCCTTGGTCTTCAGCCCTTCGACGAGGCTTGCTGCATCGGCTGATCGATCGAGGAAGACCAGACCCGGCTTGGTGCAGAACTGTCCGGCTCCAAGCGTGTAGGAAGCGGTGAGGTCGCCGGCGATCTTCTCATGCTGTTTGAGTGCGCCGGGCAGGATGAAGACAGGGTTCGTGCTGCTCATCTCGGCGTAGCAGGGAATCGGCTCGGGGCGCGCGTTACAGAGGTCAACAAGCGCCTTGCCCGCTGCGAGCGAGCCGGTGAAGCCGACGGCCTTGATGAAAGGATGCTGCACAAGCTCCACGCCAATCTCGATGCCCGCGTCGAAGACCATCGAGAAGACACCCGGATGCAGACCGCAGTCCTTCACCGCCTGCTGGATGGCCGTGGCCACGAGCTCGCTGGTGCCGGGGTGCGCGGGGTGTGCCTTTACGACTACGGGATTGCCTGCAGCGAGGGCCGAGGCGGTGTCACCACCGGCGACCGAGAAGGCGAGAGGGAAGTTGCTGGCGCCGAAGACAGCGACCGGTCCGATCGGCACGAGCACGGTGCGGAGATCGGGGCGGGGCAGCGGCTTGCGGTCGGGCAGCGCGGTGTCGATGCGCGGGCTGGTCCACGAGCCTTCCTCGACCACATCCGCGAAGAGACGAAGCTGGCCCGTGGTGCGTCCCACCTCACCCTGCAGGCGGGGCAGCGGCAGCGCGGTCTCGAGGTTCGCGCGCTCGACCAGCTGCTCGGCGATGGCCTGGATGCGGTCAGCGATGGCGCGCAGGAAGGCGGCGCGATCCTTGCCGGAGAGTCTGCGATAGCTGATTGCAGCCTCGTGCGCGAGCGTTACCGCGCGATTGAGATCGGCTGCCGATGCGGGATAAAAATCGCCGGGCAGTGTCTCGCCGGTGGCGGGATTGATGCCATGAAAGGGCGCCGACGAGGCGGCAGCGCGATCTGCGCCGAGGAACGATACACCGAGTAAAGCCAAGAGGCCTCCGTTGCTGCTGGTTCGTGAGCTTGTTGCGATTGTATGCGGAATTGAATCCGAAATCTTCTCCTCTATTCTGCTACAGCTACACGGTGAGTGGATGAGGAAGCTCCATCATATTTGGCAGCCTGCGCGGTCGCCGGTATGATGCCAGCGTTGCAGATTTCGAGAGGAGTGCGTTGCGATGCGAGTGGGTCTGTTGACGGGCGGCGGCGACTGCCCTGGGCTGAATGCTGTGATTCATGCGGTAGTCAAAAAGGGCATCATTCATCATGGGGACGAGTTCATCGGCTTCCTCGAGGGCTGGCGTGGGGTTCTCGATAACAACAGCATTCCTCTCACACTGGAGACGGTCGACGGCATTCTGATCAAGGGGGGTACGATCCTGCGCACCTCGCGCACCAATGTGCGCAAGATCGAGGGCGGCATCCAGAAGTGCGTGGAAGTGCTGAAGGCGAACAAGCTGGATGCGCTGATCGCTATCGGCGGTGACGATACGCAGTCGGTGACGAACGCCCTGATCGAGGCAGGCGTGCCGGGCGTCGGCGTGCCGAAGACCATCGACAACGACCTGAACGGCACGGATGTCTGCTTCGGTTTCGATACCGCGGTAAGCATCGCGACCGAAGCGATCGACCGGCTGCACACAACGGCTGAAGCACACAATCGCGTCATCGTCTGCGAAGTGATGGGCCGCGATGCCGGCTGGATTGCGCTGACGGCGGGTGTGGCCGGCAACGCGCACGTGGTGCTGGTGCCGGAGAAGCCGATCGACCTCGACCACGTCTGCAATCTTCTCAAATACAACCACGACCATGGCAAGAAGTACGGCATTGTCGTCGTGGCGGAAGGTGCGAAGCTGCCAAGCGGTGCGCAAACGACTGTAGGCACGAAGGTGGACTCCTTCGGACACGCGCGGCTGAGCGGTATCGCGCAGGCGCTGGCCGAGGCTATCGAAGAGAAGACCGGCTACGAGACGCGGTCGGTCAATCTCGGACACACGCAGCGTGGCGGTACGCCTTCAGCCTATGACCGCATGCTGGCGACGCGGTATGGCCTGGCGGCGATCGACATGGTTCACAAAGGAGAATTCGGTCGGTTGGTGGTGCTGCGCGGTACCGAGATCAAGAGCATCCCGCTGGCTGAAGCCATTTCGAAGAACCGGACGGTGGACGACCATTTCCTCGAGATACTGACCGGGCTTGAACCAAAGGTGTAAGGCTTTCCGATATCGCGGAACGAAGTGATGCAGATCAAGAAGAGGCGGCCGGTGGTTACCGGCCGTCCTTTTTGTATGAAAAAGAACCGGAAAGGATACGAAATAAGGCCGAAATTCCTTGAAAGAGGCGGTGAAAACAGGGTATAAGCAGGTCGGTTGGCCAAGTTTGGGAACCGCGTCCCCAGTTCCCAATCGATATGTGAGAGCGACCTTACCCTGGCCGAACCGCAGTACGGAGCACGTCAGGAGCCTACATGAAATCGTCGACGATGCGCACGAGTGAGACGCGCGAAGTGATGGATATCCGGCAGGCGTCGGATTACCTCGGCATCAGCCCGGATACGCTGTACAAGTACGCATCGGAGTCGTTCATTCCTGCCTTCAAGCTGGGGAACCGGTGGCGCTTCAAAAAGTCACGGCTCGATGAATGGATGGATCAGCAATCAGGCATCTCTTCTGTTCCTGAGCCGGAGCCCGAGGCAAAGACTGCGCGCGCGCGGCAGAAAAAGCCGGTTCGCGGTACGCGCGTAGCCACGCGTGGCAAGGGCTCGGTGCTGAAAGTCTCCTGAACTCCGCGTCCTGGCCTGAGCTGCGGATGATTTTCTCTGTCCCGGCAGGTAGGCTAGGAAAGAGCATGAGCGAGAGCGAGGCGAGCGCCATCCCGCATTCTGAAATCGACAGTTCAGGCATAGACCCGACACTGGTAGCGGCCTTTCCCTTGCGTGACCGGTTGCGGAGGCTTACCTGGAATCTCTGTTATGCGCTCTTCTACCGGACTTCGCCGCGTCCGCTGCACGGCTGGCGTTCGTTCTTGCTGAAATCCTTCGGAGCGAAGATGGGCACAACCTGCCACTTCTATCCGAGGTCGAAGGTGTGGGCGCCCTGGAATCTTACCTGCGAGGATCGTGTGACGGTGGCCGATGATGCGGAGCTTTACAATCCGTCCTCGATGTATCTCGCTTCGCACGCCATCGTCTCGCAGGGGGCCTATGTCTGCGGTGCAACGCATCGTTATGATGAGCTGGCATTTCCATTGGTATCTTTCCCGATGCGGCTTGGTGCTTACAGCTGGATCTGCGCGCGGGCGGCGGTGAATCCGGGTGTGAATGTCGGCGACGGTGCGATTCTTGCACTGGGTTCGATTGCAACGAAGGATCTCGAACCATTTGGTATCTACGCAGGTGTTCCAGCGAAGAAGGTAAAGGAGCGTTCGCGCGACGCGGTGCCTGCACCTTACAATCGAAATTCATAGACCGGTCACACCGGTGGGAGCCACTGATATCGGCATGAAAGAAGTCGAGCGTCTGCGCGCTCTGCGAAAGAGCGCAGC
The DNA here is from genome assembly GCF_047605705.1 of Silvibacterium sp. NCBI lineage: Bacteria > Pseudomonadati > Acidobacteriota > Terriglobia > Terriglobales > Acidobacteriaceae > Silvibacterium > Silvibacterium sp. Next base: position 10,960 of record NZ_JASGFD010000011.1, read on the forward strand.
CTCTCATGAAATTGAAGCGCTGCTGGTCACGCATCTGCCTGACGTTCGCTACCTGTGCGGCTTCACAGGATCGAACGCGGCGCTCGCGGTTACGGCATCGAAGGCGGTGCTCTTTACGGATGGCCGCTACACGACGCAGGCAAAAGCTGAGGTCAAGGGCGCGAAGGTCGTGATCGCCAAGGGCTCGGCGCTGAAGGAAGCCTGTGCGTGGCTCGAGTCATCTGCCGCGGCAGCTGGATTTGATCCGGCAAACACCTCCGTGTCCCAGCTCGAAATGATGCGCGCCGCGATCAGCGGCAAAGCGCGGCGAAAGTTCTTCCAGCCTCTGACACAGCCGCTCGCCGCCGATCTGCGCATGGTGAAGGACGACGATGAGTTGCGCGCGATGACCGCGGCAGCGAAGCTCGGGAACCGAGTCTTTGAAGCGGTGCTGGCGCATCTGAAGCCGGGAGTGCCGGAGACAGAGATTGCCGCAGGGCTCGAGTTCTTCGCTCGTAGCATGGGCGCGGAAGCGATGTCCTTCGAGACGATTGTGGCTTCGGGTACGCGCTCGGCATTGCCGCATGGCCGCGCGAGCAGCCAGAAGCTGCCCCGCAAGGGCTTTATCACGTTAGACTTCGGTGTTATTCTCAGGGGTTATTGCTCAGATATGACGCGGACTGTTCATCTGGGCAAGGCAACTGCGGAAGAGCGGCACGCATACGAGTCTGTACTTGCTGCGCAGGAAGCAGCGGTTGCGGCCGTCAGGCCGGGTGTAACCTGCGGGGAAGTCGACGAGGCAGCGCGGTCGATTTTGCGCAAGGCAGGGTTGGCGAAGTTTTTTACACACTCGACCGGGCACGGAGTCGGGCTGGAGATTCATGAGAATCCGCGGGTAGCCGCGGGCCAGCCACAAGTGCTCGAACCGGGTATGGTCATAACGGTGGAACCTGGCGTCTATATGCCAGGGAAGTTTGGCATCCGCATCGAAGATATGGTGGCGGTCACCAGCCGCGGCCATAAGGTGCTGACGCCGGTGGACAAGAAACTGATAGAACTGTGACCAGCGCCGGAATCAAGGCGCGGCAGGAATTCGACAGGCAGATATAGGGATGAATCCGGAAGAGATGAAAGAGTTACAGGAACTGATCGCGTTCCTGAAGGAAAACAAGATCGCGGAGTTTGACCTGGAGCGCGGTGAGCTCAAGGTTCGCCTGAAGTTTCAGCAGGAGGGCGGAGTGAGCCCGGACCTGGCGACTCTCGCGCGCCTGTTTGCGGCGCAGGGAACTGCGGCTCCGGCTCCGGTCGTGATTCCGCAGGTGCATGCGGCTACGGCTGTGGCCCCGGCACCCGTGGCGGCGCCTCCGGCTGCTGCTGAGCCAGCGGAAGACGCTTCGCTGCACATCGTGAAGTCGCCGATCGTCGGCACCTTCTACGAATCGCCTTCGCCGGGTTCGGCGGCCTTCGTCAAGGTGGGCGACACGGTTGCGAACGGGCAGACCCTCTGCATCATCGAAGCGATGAAGCTGATGAACGAGATCGAGTCGGATGCTGCTGGCGAGATCGTCAAGCGCTTTGTCGATAACGGCCAGCCGGTGGAATACGGACAGGCGCTGTACGCCGTGCGCGCGCGTTAAGCGCGGCGGCGTTTATTGATCGGAAGATATGTTTCGAAAAGTATTAGTCGCCAATCGCGGCGAGATTGCGCTGCGCGTGATCTGCGCATGCAAGGAACTGGGAATCCGCACGGTGGCCGTCTACAGCGAAGCGGATCGTCACTCGCTCCACGTCCGTTTTGCGGATGAGGCCATCTGCATCGGCCCTCCGCGCTCGGCGGAGAGCTATCTGAATGTGCCGGCGGTCATCAGCGCGGCCGAGATCGCCGACGTCGATGCGATCCATCCGGGCTATGGACTGCTGAGCGAAAACGCCAACTTCGCGGAAGTCTGCCGCGCGTCGAACATCAAGTTCATCGGGCCCCCGCCCGAGGTGACGCGCCTGATGGGCGAGAAGGAAAAGGCCCGCCAGGCGATGAAGCGTGCCAAGGTGCCGATCCTTCCGGGTTCGGACGGCGTGATCGCTTCGGCGGAAGAAGCGCTCGAATGGGCGCAGCAGGTCGGCTTTCCGGTGATTCTGAAGGCTACGGCCGGCGGCGGCGGCCGCGGTATGCGTGTTTGCCGTACTCCGGAAGAACTGCCGGGACTTTTTCACGCGGCGTCGACCGAGGCAGCCAATGCCTTCGGCAACGGCGACCTTTACATGGAGAAGTTCATCGAACGCCCGCGTCACATCGAGTTCCAGGTGCTGGCGGATCAGCACGGCAACGTGATCTCGCTCGGTGAGCGCGAATGCTCGATCCAGCGCCGCCATCAGAAGCTCATCGAAGAGGCGCCCTCGCTGCAGGTGACGCCGAAGATGCGCGAGGAAATCGGCAAGACGATCAAGCGCTCGCTCGAGGCGGTCGGCTACCAGAACGCAGGCACCATCGAGTTCCTGATGGACGAGGACGGCAAGCTCTACTTCATCGAGATGAACACCCGTATCCAGGTGGAGCATCCGGTGACGGAGATGGTGACCGGCATCGACCTGGTGAAGGCGCAGATCCGCATTGCGGCAGGCGAGAAACTTTCGGACATCCTGCCGAAGGAGATCCCGATCAAGGGGCATTCGATCGAGTGCCGTATCAATGCCGAGCACCCGGAGAAGTTCACCCCGTCGGCAGGCAAGATCACGGCCTTCAACGTGCCCGGCGGCAACGGCGTGCGTGTGGATACGGCGCAGTACGGGGAGGGCATGGTTCCGCCTTACTACGACTCGCTGATCGCCAAGCTCATTGTGCATGGCAAGGATCGCGAAGAGGCCATGCAGCGCATGCAGCGGGCCCTCGGCATGTTCGTGGTGCAGGGCATCCACACCACGATTCCTCTGCACGAAAAGATCTTCCGGGACGAAGAGTTCCGCGCCGGTGACTTCGATACGAAGTTCATGGAGCGCTTCTTCGAGCGGCAGAAAGAGCAGAAGGAAAAGTAAACTTGAAGTAAAGGATGAAGGTCCGCCGCGTGCGGGCCTTTTCTTTTTAGACTCAAGCCGTCTGAAGCCATCCACGCTGTCGCAGTTGCATAATGGTCGGCGCGTTGTGCGGCATCTCGAGCGCACTGCGACGAGGGATGCGGATGAAGCGGTTCCTGCCGGTATTTCTGCTTGTAACGATAGCCTTTGTTCTGCCGGGTCTCGGGCAGACGGCCTTTCCTGACCTGACCCAGCAGCAGACCTATACCCTGCATCGCTCGTCCAGCGCGGAAGCGATGGGTGCGAATGTCGATTCCCGCGCGGTGACACCCGGCGAAACACTGACCGTTCTCGACACGGACGGTCCGGGGATGATCTCGCACCTCTGGTTCACGATCAGCGATCCCGAACCGTATCACCTGAAGCGCATCGTTCTACGCATGTACTGGGACGGCGAGACGAGCCCAAGCGTGGAGACGCCGATCGGTGACTTCTTCGGTCTGGGTTTTGGCGAGTACTTCAACTGGCAGTCGGAGATGCTCTCGGTAGGCAGCTCGAAGGCGCTGAACAGTTTTTTCCCCATGCCGTATCGGAAGCATGCGCGGATCACCGTGACGAACGAAGGCAAGCAGTCGATCCAGAGTCTGTACTACAACATCGATTACCGCAGCTATGCGCATCCGTTGCCCGCGGACACGCTCTACTTCCATGCCGAGTATCGGCAGGCACAGCCCAACCACGGATGGACGAACCAGTGGTACGAGAACGGCGATCCGAATGTGAACTATCGCCGCAACCTCGATGGCAAGGACAACTACGTCTGGTTCGAGGCAAAGGGGCACGGGCAATACGTGGGCGTAACCATGTCCATTCTCCAGAACCAGGACGGCTGGTGGGGAGAGGGGGATGACATGTTCTTTATCGATGACGACAAAACACCGTCTATCGTCGGGACCGGAGGCGAAGACTACTTTCTCGGCGCCTGGGCCTTCGGGTCTTCCTTTTCCTATCCGCTTTACGGAGCGCCGGTGGTGAACAAGGAGCTGGCTGGGGAGCGTCAGAGCGTCTATCGCTTCCACCTCGACTCGCCCATCCCATTCACGAAATCGATGAAGGCGACTATGGAGCATGGGCACGCCAATCATCGCTCGGACAATTTCTACTCGGTGGCTTACTGGTATCAGGCCGAGCCGCATGAGCCGTTTCCGCCGCTGCCCTCAATGGATGATCGGATTCCCACTTTGCAGGTGGTCGGTGGACCCGGCAACACGGGTATGACGGAGCATCCGGCGAGCCTGAGCCCGAAGTAGGCTTGCTCCCGGTAGACTGACGTTGTGCCCGATTCGAAGTTTCCCCGGCTTTATCCGATTCTCGATGCGTCCTTTCTTCCCACCGAGCTCGATGCTCGCCGTGAGATGCTCGCTGCCCTTGTGACTGGTCTGTCTGAGGCCGGTGTCGGCATCTTGCAATACCGGAACAAGACGGCGGTGATCGCGGAGATTGCGGAGGACGCCAAACACTTGCAGTCCGTGGAGCGCGGCTCGCTCAAGTTGATCCTCAACGATCACCCGGCCCTGGTGGACGAGCTCGGCTTCGACGGCGTGCATGTGGGGCAGACGGACATGTCGCCCGCCACGGCGCGGGAGCTGCTCGGACCGGGAAAAATCCTCGGCGTTTCTACCCACAACGAAGCGCAGCTGCGAGTCGCCAACGTACAGCCGGTCGACTACGTGGCCATTGGCCCGGTTTACGCAACATCCTCAAAGGAGAACCCCGACCCGGTGGTGGGGCTCGAAGGTGTGCGTCTCGCACGAAGGCTCACGGAAAAGCCGATCGTGGCCATCGGGGGGATTGGTCAGGAGCAGGCGGCGGAGGTCCTCGCGGCCGGTGCCGATTCCATTGCCGTCATTTCAGCGGTTTTTTCTCAGAAAGCCGGAAGTGTGAAGGAACGGGTAGAATCTGCCGTGCACGCAGCCCAGGCTCTTCTTGCGTCGATCTGAAATAGCGGTTGCACACAATTTTGTATACGCGCTAGAAAAGATTTCTATAGGAGTCGGGGCGAAGTCCTTATGCGTGAGAAAGTTATAGCGTAGAACCCGAATTTCCGATAGAACAGACAAAAACGTGGCCATCCGTACCGAGTCCTCTTCAAACACTTCAGTTTCCTCCCCAGCCGCTTCCCAGCCGCGCCTGGTGCAGGGTTTAGGTTTATTCAGCGCGACAGCAATCGTTATGGGCACGATGATCGGCTCAGGGATCTTCATTGTCCCAGCCGATATCAGCCGCGGGGTAGGCTCCCCGGCGTTGCTCATTGCTGCCTGGCTGATCACGGCCGTCATGACGCTGATCGGCGCGTTGAGCTACGGCGAGATGGCCGCGATGATGCCCAAGGCCGGCGGCCAGTATGTCTTCCTGCGTGAAGCCCTCGGGCCGATGTGGGGCTTTCTCTACGGATGGACGCTCTTCGCTGTCATCCAGTGCGGCACGCTCGCCGCGGTGGGCGTGGCCTTCGGTAAGTTTCTCGGCGTCTTCTTCCCAAGCGTCTCCGCTTCACACTGGCTTTGGCACATCGGTCATGTACCGTCGATCCGTATCGGGTCGATGGTGCTGGGCAACATGGAAATTGGCCTCAACACGGCAAACCTCGCAGGCATCGTTGTCGTGGTGCTGCTCTCCATCGTGAATATCTTCGGCGTCAAGCTGGGGGCGCTCGTCCAGAACGTCTTCACTACGGCAAAGACCGCTGCATTGCTCGGCCTGGTGCTTTTCGGCTTCTGGCTGGGACGCAATCCCGCCGCCATCTACGCGAACTTCGGCGCGAACTTCTGGCAGGGCGCTTCGCTCCATGCGCTGCATCCGCTGCAGATCGGGGTGGGTGGGCCGATTGCGATGGTGAGCATCCTCGCCATTCTGGCCGTGGTGCAGACCGGTTCGCTCTTCTCGGCGGACTCGTGGAACAACGTCACCTTCGCCGGTGGCGAGATCAAGAATCCGAAGCGCAATCTTCCGCTTTCGCTGGCTCTGGGGACGGGTATCGTTCTGCTGCTCTACATCGCTGCGAACTTTGCCTACATGATGGCGCTGCCACTGCATGGCGATCCGCACGGTGCGACCGTCTTCTCGCGCGGCATTCAATACGCGTCCGAAGACCGCGTGGCGACAGCGGTTCTGCAGCAGATTTTCTCTTCGCGCGGCGCGCAGCTGATGGCGGCGGCAATCCTGGTCTCGACCTTCGGCTGCATCAACGGACTGGCACTCGCTGGGGCGCGCGTCTACTACGCGATGAGCCAGGACGGGCTTTTCTTTCAGTCGGTGGGCAAGCTGCACCCGAAGTACAAGACGCCGGCGGCCGGCCTGATCGTGCAGGCGATCTGGACCTGTGTGCTGTGCCTGTCAGGCTCCTATGGGCAATTGCTGGACTACACGATGTTTGCGCAGCTGCTCTTCTATATTCTGACTATCGGGAGCCTGTTTGTGCTGCGGCGCAAGCGGCCGGATGCGGAGCGTCCGTACAAGGCAATCGGCTATCCGATTCTGCCGGCTATCTATATCGCGATGGCGGCCTGGATCTGTATCGTACTATTGCGATACAAACCCCAATACACTTGGCCGGGATTGATCCTGGTCCTGTTGGGAGTACCTGTGTTTCTGTTCTGGTCGCGGCGGAAAGCCGCGGAGCCGGCGCACTGATATTTGCTGGGAGGAAGTGCCTCGTTCATGGCCAAACTTTTTGCGGTTAAGCCGCTCTCATTACTGAAGCAGGAGGCGGCCGAAGAGGGCGAGCACACGCTGAAGCGCTCGCTGGGTCCTGTGAACCTGATTACGCTGGGTATCGGCGCGATCATCGGCGCAGGCATCTTCGTGTTGACCGGCCAGGCTGCGGCGCTCCACGCCGGACCGGCTGTTGCGCTGAGCTTCATCGTAGCGGGCATTACCTGCGCTTTTGCAGGCCTCTGCTATGCGGAGTTCGCCTCGATCATTCCGATCGCCGGTTCTGCGTATACCTACGGCTATGCCACGCTCGGCGAGTTTGTGGCCTGGGTCATCGGCTGGGACCTGGTGCTGGAGTACGCCTTCGGCGCGGCAACGGTCGCTTCAGGATGGTCAGGCTACCTGCTGAGTCTCCTCGAGCAATTGGGTCTGACGTTGTCGCCCTCGCTGGCGCGCTTTACGACAACCTATGGGAATCCGCTCTACTTCTTCCACGGGAAGTGGGTATCGGCGGCAGCGTTGCCCATGGGAGTAACGACGGCCGGTCTGCCGCATGTAACAGGCGTCTTCAACGTCATCGCCTTCTTCGCGATCCTCGTCATTACGACCATCCTCGTGATCGGCATCAAGGAATCGGCAAACCTCAACTCGGCGATCGTGATTGTGAAGCTGGGTGTGGTCGCGATCTTCCTCTTCCTCGGCGTTACGTTCCTGATGCATCATCACGAGCTGCTGCAGGCGAACTGGCATCCATTCATTCCGCCGCACCAGGGCACGGGAGCCTTCGGCTTCCAGGGTATCGTCGCAGGTGCATCCTCGGTGTTCTTCGCCTATATCGGCTTCGACGCCGTTTCGACCGCGGCTCAGGAAGCAAAGAATCCGCAGCGGGATATGCCGATCGGCATCCTCGGCTCGCTGGTGGTCTGCACCATCCTCTACATTCTGGTGTCGCTCACGCTGACCGGTCTGGTGAACTACCACTCGCTCGATGTGGCGGAGCCGGTCGCGCTGGGTATTGACGTTACAGGAGTGACCTGGGGAAGCCTGCTGGTGAAGATCGGCGCGGTCTTCGGCCTGGGCACTGTCATGCTGGTGATGCTGCTCGGACAGTCGCGCGTCTTCTTCTCGATGTCGCGTGACGGTCTGCTTCCGAAGTGGGCCAGCTCGATCCACCCGAAGTTCCGTACGCCGTGGATCTCCAACATTGTTGTGGGCACCATCGTTGCCTTCCTTCCGGCCCTGCTGCCGATCGACAAGCTCTCGGAGATGGTGAATATGGGCACGCTGCTGGCCTTTGCCATCGTCTCGGCGGGTGTCTGGATCCTGCGTCGTCGGCATCCCGATCTCGAGCGCCCCTTCAAAACGCCGCTGGTGCCGGCGGTGCCGATTCTCGGCGTGCTGAGTGCGGGCTACCTGATGCTCAACCTGCCGCTGCTGACGTGGATTGTCGTCGGCGCATGGCTGATCATCGGACTCGTCATCTACTTCACCTATTCCACGAAGCATAGCCGGGTGCAGGCCAGCGTGAAGTAAGCCGCTGCACCATTTCAAGCCAAAGCCGCAACGGGAGCGCGAATCCGGTTGCGGCTTTTCTATTTTCGGGTGTTCCTGCGGATCGATATCGAGGTTCAGCACGCATCTATATACGGTGAAGGGTCTTCGGATGTGAGTTGCAGTCGCCGGGATTTGCCCGGGCAGCAGCTTGCGGTTAGAGTTTGTTCCAGCCATCGGCGTGCAGTGATGGCAAGCTATCCGGCAGAGGCGCCGGTTGCGATGAGAGGACGTGTCAGGGTGAAAGGACGGCTGTTCGTGGAGCACCAGGGAAAGCTTCAGATGGAGTTCCATATCTCGCGGGAGGCGCGGCGGAAGTACGACGTCAGGGAGACGCTGTTCGGCTATACGGGCAACGTGGTCTTTGCGAATGTCGCGGCCAGCCGTGAGCTTGCTGCCAGGGTAAACAAGGTGCGCGGCGCGGACCTTGCGCCGGAGCGCGCGATGCATGCGGCCGCACTCTTCGCCATGGGCCTGATCGACGAACTCAGCCACGCGATGATCGCCCGCTTCCGCACCACGCGCGATCCCGGTGTGCTGGCCGAGGCGATCCGCTGGTTCAGCGAGCGTGAGAACCAGCCGGAAGTGGAGAAGCTGCTGCGCAACTTCACCGACCAGTTTCCAAATACGCCGATCTTTCGAGGCGAGATCACGGTAGAGAAATGGCTGGCGGGCGTGACAGGAGACCTGTCGAATCGCGAGGCTGCGTTTGAGGAGCTGGTGCTTCTGTGGCTTTCGAATATCAATCCCGCGTTCAAGCCATTCCGCGAGTTCTTCGACGACCAGAAGCTCCGGGAACAGACGGTCTACAACCAGGTCACGCCGCAGTTCGACGCGTACTTTGCTACGCGCCCGCGGATGACCGACGATGGCGGCACGCTGCTCGAATCGCTGAAAGCGCCGATGCTTGCGTCGCCTGATTCATTGAGCGGACAGCTCAGCTACATCGGCGAGCATTGGGGCGAGCACCTGGGGCCGGAGTTGGACAAAACTCTGCGCGAGATCCTGCTCGCTGTCGATGTTCTGAAGGAAGAAGAGGTTGCGATCTGGCTGCAGTTCCATCCGCCGCACCTCTCGAAGTGGCACGAGCATCGCGACAATCAGGGATGGGGTGCGGAAGGCTTCGAAGGCAACGAGTTTCAGGGTTTCAACTATGTTGCGCACGGGTTGATGTCCGGCTCCGGCATGCACGAGTACGAGGCCTTTAGCCCGGATACCGACTGGATGCCGAACGTGGTGCTTATTGCCAAGAGCACCTACGTGTGGCTCGAGCAGCTCTCGAAGAAATATCAGCGGCATATTGCGCGGCTGGACCAGATTCCGGATGAGGAGCTCAAGATTTTGGCCGATCGCGGCCTCAACGGGCTTTGGCTGATCGGCCTTTGGGAGCGCAGCGATGCTTCGCAGAAGATCAAGCGCATGCGCGGGCAGGTAGACGCGGTGGCCTCGGCCTACTCGCTGAAGGACTACGCGATAGCCGAAGACATCGGCGGCTATCTCTCCTATACCAACCTGCGGGACCGCGCTGCGCGCTACGGCATTCGCCTCGCCAGCGACATGGTGCCGAACCACATGGGCATCGATTCGCACTGGGTCATCGAGCATCCGGACTGGTTCCTCTCGCGTCCGGACGCGCCCTATCCGGCGTACTCGTTCGAGGGACCGGACCTCTCGGATGATCCCCGCGTCGAGATCAAGATCGAAGACCATTACTACGACCAGACGGACGCGGCCGTCGTCTTTCGGCGCCGTGATCGCTGGACTGGGCATACCGAGTACATCTACCACGGCAACGACGGCACGCAGTTTGCCTGGAACGATACCGCTCAGCTCGACTACTCGAAGGCGTTTGTCCGCGAGCAGGTGATCCAGACCATCCTGCATGTGGCGCGGCAGTTTCCCATTATCCGGTTCGACGCGGCGATGACGCTGGCGAAGAAGCACGTGCAGCGGCTGTGGTTCCCGTTGCCTGGGACCGGCGGCGCCATTCCTTCCCGATCCGAATTCGCGATGACGCAGGAGCATTTCGACTCATTGATGCCGAACGAGTTCTGGCGAGAAGTGGTGGATCGCGTCGCCGAAGAGGTGCCGGGCACCCTGCTTCTCGCCGAGGCATTCTGGCTGCTGGAGGGCTACTTCGTCCGCACGCTGGGCATGCACCGTGTCTATAACAGCGCGTTCATGAATATGCTGCGGGATGAAGAGAACGCGAAGTATCGCTCATATCTGCAGAAAACGATTGAATTTGATGCAGATATTCTCAAGCGCTACGTGAACTTTATGAGCAATCCCGATGAAAGAACGGCAATTGACCAGTTCGGAACTGGGGATAAATACTTCGGCGTTTGTACCATGATGGCGACGCTGCCAGGCTTGCCGATGTTCGGCCATGGGCAGATCGAGGCTTTTACCGAGAAGTACGGCATGGAGTTCAAGAAGGCCAAGTACGAGGAGTGGCCGAACGAAGACCTAGTCGCGCGGCACATGCGGGAGATCGCGCCGCTGCTCAAGAATCGGGCGCTTTTCGCGGAGAGCCATAATTTCGCGTTTTACGACTTCTGGACCGAGAGCGGCACAATCGACGAGAACGTCTTCGCGTACTCGAATCGGCTTGGCGAACAGCGTGCCCTGGTGCTCTTCCATAACCGCTACGGCGAGACGCGCGGCACCGTCCACAGCTCCACGCCGATGATGGACAAGGGAGTCGGCGGGCTGGTGCAGCGGCGTCTGCATGAAGCGCTGGCGCTGCCCGATGGAGGCACGATTCTGGCTTGCGAGGATACGGCCAGAGGCCTGAAGTATCTCTTCCGCGCCGGGGATATCGAGCATCAGGGCTTCCGCATCGCGCTGCGTGCATACCAGTACGCGGTTCTGCAGGGATGGCGGGTGATGGTGCCAACGGAGAAGTATCCGTGGGATCAGCTCTGCGAGGCGCTCGGAGGCGAAGGTGTCCGGGATCTGGACGAGGCGCTGGTGCGCCTGCGCCTGCGGCCGGTGCACGATGCTGTTCTCGAAATGCTGAGCCCGGTCATGGTCGAATCGTTCATTGCGTCGATCGAGGAAGCGAAGCCCGCGGTGGAAGTCAAAGGCGAACCGGATGCGAAATCCGAAGCCGTTTCGGGCGCGGTGCTTGCCCTGACTGGACGGACGGCGGATTTCTATCGGCGTGTAGAAGCGTTCGCCGATGCTCCTTTGCACGCGGCTACACTCCAGGAAAAGCTGGCGGCGCTCCAGACTCTTCCGGCCAAGCTGAGCGAGCTGAAAGGGGAGGCTGCGGAAGGTGCGCGACGCATCCTGCCGATGGCACAGAGCCCGAAGCGGGCGAGTTCGCTGTGGGCACCGATCCTCGCATGGCAGCTCCTAAAGCCTCTTGCGAAGCGAGCGGGTGAACGTGTGGAGCTTCTCGACCGGTTGCGGCTGCGCGAGGCGTTGGCTGAGGTCTTCTGGCGTTTGGGGCTCGAAGGTGAGGATGCGTGGCGGGCCGTGGCCCGAGTGCGTATCCTGCTTGCTGAGGAGTTTCAGGAGGTTCCTGCGGCGGACCCGAAGAGGCTGCCGTCCGCGCTGGAGCCGTCAGCCTTCTGGGATAGTCCGGAGGTTCGCTGGCTCCTCTCCGTCAACGAGTCGGAGGGCGTGGCGTACTTCAACAAGGAATGTCTCGAGGAGATGTTCTGGTGGACCCGTCTGCCTGAGCTCTTGGCAGGCGAGCAGGCGGACGAGTTCGAAGAAGTCATGAAGCAGGCGAATAAAGCTGGCTTCCAGCTTGAGGCCTTCCTCTATCCGGTGACGGCGAAACCTGCTGTCGAACCGGAAGAGGACGCTAAGGAAGACGCCGAATCCGGGGAGAAGACCTCGAAACGAAGCCACCCGCAAAGAGCCTGAACTAAAAGGGAAGAGCTGGAAAAGGAAAAAGCTGGGCGTCTATTCGATGCCCAGCTTTTTCTGCATCTGCTCGAGCGAGATGCCCTTGGTCTCCGGATAGACGAACAGCACGACGAAGAACTGCAGGGCCATCATGGCGGCGAAGAAGACGAAGGGCGCGCCCGCCGAGTGCTTCGCTACCGGCGGGAAGGCGAAGGAGATGATCGCGTTCATGATCCAGTGCGATGAGCTGCCGAGGCTCTGGCCCTTGGCGCGCACGCGGGTAGGGAAGACTTCGCTGATATAAACCCAGATGACGGAGCCCTGGGAGATCGCGAAGAAGAAGATGAAGCCGACGATGAACCACAGCAGCGTGTTCTGATGCTGATGCGTGTGGAAGATGTAAGCGACGCCGGCGAGCGCGATGGTGGTGCCGACCGAGCCGATGAGCATGAGCGTCTTGCGGCCAAGCTTATCGATGACGCTCATGGCCAGCAGCGTGGCGATAAGGTTCATCAGGCCGACGAGCACGGACTGCTTATCGCCGGAGAGCTTGCTGAAGCCCGCGGAATTAAAGATCGAGGGCAGGTAGTACAGGATCGCGTTGATGCCCGAAAGCTGGTTGAAACAACCGATGCTCGCAGCCAGGAAGATGGGCAGCCAGTACTTCTTGCGGAACAGCGGCTCGTTGCGTGAGGCACGCTCGAGATGAATCGAGTCGACGATCTCTTTCAGCTCGCCTTCGGTGTTCACCGAGCCCATCAAGCGAAGAACTTCGCGAGCCTCATCGATGCGGCTCTGCGTGACGAGCCAGCGCGAGCTGCGCGGGATGCCGAAGAGCAGAACGAGAAACAGCAATGCGGGCAGTCCGGCGATGCCCAGCTGCCAGCGCCATTCCATGGCGCCGAGGTTCATGGCTGCGATGGCAAAGTTCGAGGCGTAGGCAAGCAGGATGCCGATGACGATGTTGATCTGGAAGAGTCCGACCAGGCGTCCACGCCACTGCGCTGGAGCGAGTTCGGCAATGTAGACAGGGCCGAGTACGGAAGAACCGCCGATGCCAAGGCCGCCAATAAAGCGGAAGGCGATGAGGACCGGCCAGTTCCAGGCGAAGGCGCAGCCGACGGCGGAGATGACGTAGAGAAAGGCCATGATGCGCAGCGCTTCACGTCCGCCGATTTTCTGGCCGAGCTCTCCGGACGTCATCGCGCCGATGACGGTGCCGAAGAGGGCGATGGAGACCGTCAGGCCCAGCTTGAATGCGGAGAGGTGGAAGACATCCGTGAGCTGCTGTGTGGTGCCGGAGATGACGGCGGTGTCAAAGCCGAAGAGCAGGCCGCCGAGTGCTCCGACGAGTGTGCCTTTTGCGAGGTAGTAGTTGATCCGCATCGTGATGGGGCGTTCCTTCTTTAGGAGAGCGCTTGCAGAACCTGGCTCCACTGATCGGGCCCGGCGAACCGGGCCCGATCAGTGGCGTTACGAATTGGTCTTGAATCCGCTTTGCGGAGCTAGTTGCTTTCCGCTGCTACGAAGGGAAGGATACACGCGCCGAGGAGACCTGCGTCAGGGCCGAGTTCCGCAGGAAGGACGCGCGTTGCGCCGCTGGGATGACCATCGGCGATCTTGCTGCCTGGTGCGGTGAGGCGATAGACATAGCTGCGGTGATTCAGTTCTTCGAAGAGGGTCTTCTCCATCAAATGCCATGCCTGAACGAGACCGCCGCCCAGCGTATAGATGGGCAGATTCAACGTGTTCACCAGAGCGGAGAAGCCGATACCGAGGGCGCGTCCTGCGTCGGAGAAAATACGGGCGGCATCGGCGTTGCCAGCATCAGCGGCATGAGCCAGGGAGCGAGCGCTCCAGCGTGGCGCGCCTTCCGGCTGCACCAGTCCGGGCGCGGAGCCATCTGCAATGCGCTCATAGGCGGTGCGAACGACCGCAGTGGCCGAGGCATAAAGCTCAAGACATCCGTTGCTGCCGCAGGTGCAGGGAGGACCATCCACGTAAATCGTGGCGTGACCGGCTTCGCCCGCCATGCCGTGCATTCCGCTCCAGACACGGCCATTGAGAATGATGCCGTTGCCGACGCCCGTGCCGAGAGTCAGCATACAAAGTGAATCGAGCCCAAGGCTCTTGCCCAGTCCGAGACGGGCCTCTGCAAGGGCGGCGAGGTTTGCGTCGGATTCGACGAGGACATCACGCTTCAGGCGAGAGTCGAGGCGGCCCTTGAGATGAAATCCGTCCCAGCCGGGGAAGTTTGGCAGGTTGTGAAGGCGGCCTGCAGGAAGTTCCAGGGGACCGGGAGTGCCAACACCAACGCCGACCAGGGTATGCTGCGAGGAAAAACGTGCTTCGAGTGTTTCAATGGCCTGGCACATATCTTCCGTGACGGCATCACGGCCCGCAGCCAGGCGGGTAGGCAGGAGAATGGAATCGAGGATGGAATCCGCCTCGGTGTAGGCGGCAATCCGAAGATTGGTGCCTCCGAGATCGACTCCGATGCTGTATTGGGCCACTTCAACCTCTTTTTGGGTCAACGGTTTGACCCCGTCCCCAGGACGGCAGGTACTGCCTGTTATTGGATGTATAAAAAACTGCACTCATGGTATCGATACCGATGCGGAAATTCAAGCAATGTCAGTGTTTATAGGCTATGAAAAACCGTAAGTAATACCTTTTATCTATTTAACTATGCTGAGCTCTCTGACGCACAAAAGGCTGCGCGGTAAGCGCAGCCTTGAGTGAAGCTTAGGTTCCAGACGTACTAATTCTGGATCGAGTGAGTCTCAGCCAGAGAGTTTGCGGCATAGGCCGCTCCCTGCGGTGCCGGTGCAACGGTGTCCGCCTTGGCGGTGGCTGCATCGGAAGGCTGGTTCGGGCCAAGACCGAGCTTGATGAGAGCGCGGGAGTCGGGTGTCAGCTTGGTCTGCCAGCCGTGATCGGACTGGTAACGGACCATGGCTGCCTGGGTATCCGTGTCCCACTGGCCGCTGGGCGTGCCGGTGAGGTAATTCTCGCGGATCAGAGCTGTCTGGATTTCGCGGGCGCGATCGGAATCGATGCCACGCTGCCCCTGAATATGGTGCTCAGCGACGTGTTTAACCTTCTTGGAAGAGGTTTTGTGATGGCCGGAGGTGGGGGCGCGATGTGCTCGGCTGGCCACGGCAGGTGTGACCGCCAGCGCCGTCATAAGTAGGAATGAGCCGCAGGCTCGAACTGAAACCATGCTGTAGAAAAACCTCATTGACTAAAGATCGTCGCTTGCTCGTAACACCATCATACCTGACCGGTATTGAGGCTCAGCGTAAAGCCCGATTCATAAGGATGCAACAAAAAAATACCGGTCCTTTCCGGAATCGGACAGGACCGGTATCTGGTTTGGTTCCGGATTAGGGCAATGTTCCGCCGACAAGATGACTTCCGAGGCTGCGGTGCTGCGGATCGATGACCTCGAAGGCTACGTCAGAGCCGGATTTGAGCCCTGCCACGATGCGGCCGAATTCGCCAACGTTGTGGATCGGCTGACGATTCACCGCAACGATCACAAAGCCCTGGAAGTCGCCGAGACCGGCTTCGTCCGCGAAGGAGCCGGGCTTGACGTTCTCAATCACGACACCGTGGATGCCCGCGGGGGCACCCTGCGGAATATCGCTGACCTGGAGGCCAAGCTTGGCCTGGGCCGCATCCGGAGCAGAAGGAGCGGAGTTGTCGTCATCATCGTCATCGGCGCCCTTGCCGGCGGCGGCGATCATCTTGGCCCGGTCGCCGATGGAGACGGTTGCGGTAAGCGACTTGCCGTCACGCAGATACCCGATGGAGACGGTCGTTCCGGGCTTGCGTGCGGAGATGTCATCGACCAGATCGTTGCCGTCCTTGATGGCGCGGCCGTCGATGGTGGTGATGATGTCGCCCGGCTTCAGGCCGGCCTTGTCTGCGGGGAAGCCAGGCTGAACGGTGCCGATGCGCACGCCGTTCTTAAAGCCATAAACGCGGGCCACCGCAGGAGATACGCTCGGTTGGAAGGTGATGCCGATGCTGCCGCGCACGACCTTGTGTTCCGGCGAAATGAGCTGGTTGTAGACGCTGACAATCACATTCGCGGGCATGGCGAAGCCGATACCGGCGTAGGTGCCCGACTGGGTGAAGATGGCGGTGTTCATACCGATAACTTCACCGGCCATGTTGAGCAGCGGACCACCGGAGTTACCGGGATTGATAGCCGCGTCGGTCTGGATAAAGTGCTGGAACTGGCCAGCCTGACTCTGATCGATGGTGCGGTTCTTCGCCGAGACGATGCCGGCCGTTACGGTCTGCGAGAGCGTAAAGGGGCTGCCGATCGCAATCACCCAGTCACCCACCTGTGCGCCGTCGGAATTGCCGAGCTTGACGGTCGGCAGCGCGTGGTCGGTCTGGATCTTGATGACCGCGATGTCGGTGTCCTTATCGACGCCGACCACGGTTGCCGGACGGCCCTGCAGATTGCCCGCATCGGGATCGCCGGGCAGCTTCACGAAGATCTTGTCGGCCTTATCGACGACGTGGTTGTTGGTGATGATGTAACCACGCGGGTCGACGATGAAGCCGGAGCCGAGCGACTCACGCTCCTGGCCGGCATCGTCCTGGCCCCCCTGCGGACCCATACCGAAGAAGCGGTTGAAGAAGTCCTGCAGGTTGTTCTGATCCTGTCCTTGCCCCTGGCTCTGGTCATCCTGATCGTCGTCATCCCCGTCATCGGGCGACTGCTGCTGGGGGGCCATGTTGCGGCCATGCAGTTTGCGGCCCTGCTGCTGGCGCTCCTTGGGCAGGGTGATGGTGTTGATGTTCACCACCGCAGGCTCGACTTCCTTGGCGATGCGGGTGAAATCGGTAGAGAGATCGCGGGGCGCGGGCACCTTCAGCGGCGTCGCGTCAGAGGTATCGACCTTTGAGGACTCCTGGCCGCGCACACCGTGGGCGGCGATGGAGCCGATGATGATGCCAGCCGAGAGGGTGGCGAGAATCGTAAATGTGGAGGCGAGACGGCGATAGCGGAGCCGTCCTAGAAGTGATTTCATCTCGGATCTAACCTCGTGTCTTCCGTGAATCGGCATGAACGATGGACGCGGTAAGGATGACTGTCTCCACAGCCAGTTCCAGGTGCATTCCCAAGTATAAATCTCCTCGAGAAGGCAGCGTTTGCCGCTGCCGGTTCAAGTGATAGACGGTCAAAAGCACTCAAGTGCTGCATCAGGAGAATGGCGCCGCTTCGTGGGCTGTTGCTTGGATGCGTGAGGGCAGGAGTTCGGTTACAGCGATGCCGGCCAGGATGAGGACCGCTCCCGATCCGGAACGCAGGCCAAGGCGTTCTCCCAGGACCAGAAACGAGGTCAGCCAGGCGAAGACCGGCTCAAGAGTGAGGAGCAGCGCGGTGTGCGTGGCAGGCAGGTATTGCTGCGCCCAGCTCTGGATGGTGAAGGCGGCAGCGGTCGCCAGCAACGCAGCCACGGCGATGGCGAAGAGCAGCCGGCCGGAGAGATGCAGGTGAGGATGTTCGAAGACCGGCAGGCTGATCGCCATAAAGAATGTAGCGAAGCCGACTTGCAGCACGGCCAGCTGTTCGAAGGGGAATCGCGGAGAGTAGTGCGCGAGCGCCAGCATATGGAAGGCGAAACCGAAGGCACAGCCCAGGGACAGAAGATCGCCGAGATTCGCCGCGCTGAAGTCGAGCGAGCCGTTGGCCGGTGTTGTCAGCAGAACGATGCCCGTGAAGGCCAGCGCGGCGCCGAGGTACGCATTCCATGCGGGTGCGTGCGTGCCGGCAGGGCGAAGACGTGGAATGACCAGCAAAAGCGGGACGATGACCACGACCAATCCGGTGATGAACGCGGATTTTGAAGGTGTGGTGAGGCGCAGGCCTGCTGTCTGAAATTGATAGCCCATGGCCAGGAAGAAACCGATGACAGCGCCGGACAGGACCGTTTCGCGCCGCAATCCCCTCAGTCGGCGGCCATAAACAAGCGCCAGGCAGATCGTCGCCAATGCCATGCGGACGAAATTGAAGAGCAGTGGCGAGATATCCCGGAGAGCATCCTTGACCAGGACGAATGTGCTCCCCCAGATGATGACGACTGCCAGCAGAAGAAGATGAGCGGACCTGGATCGGCTACTTGATGATCGGTTATTTGATCCGTTCTTCGCCGACGGTCCGGCGGAGGGTTGAGACATGGAGTCAGCCTAGCAGGTACGATTTCCTTCGATCCGGAGTGACGGGCCACGCGTACGGCCAGGAGTTATTTCCGGATGGAGAGAAAGCTGGAGATGGAATCCTCTACGGACATCGGACACGAGACCGCGCCTCTGCCGGAGCCGCCGCAGACCGGCCGCAAGGCTGCGGTGACGTTCATTATGGTCACGGTTGCACTGGATATGCTGGCCATGGGGATGATCGCGCCGGTATTGCCGCGGCTGGTGGCGGATTTCGCCGGCGGCAGTGAGGCGCACGGGGTAGAAATATACGGCCTTTTTGGAACGGTATGGGCGGTAATGCAGTTCTTCTTCTCGCCGCTGCTGGGAGCGCTTTCGGATCGCTTCGGCCGGAGGCCGGTGATCCTGCTTTCGAACTTCGGGCTAGGAATGGACTATGCGGTGATGGCGATGGCGCCGGATCTCGCATGGCTTTTTGTCGGCAGGTTGATTTCAGGTATCACCGCCGCGAGTATTCCGACCGCGATGGCGTACATCGCCGACGTCACACCGCCGCAGAAGCGGTCTGAGGCCTTCGGCATGATCAGCGCTGCTTTCGGGTTGGGATTCGTGCTCGGACCGGCGCTGGGCGGCGTGCTGGGCAATCACAGTCCGCGCCTGCCATTCTGGGTTGCGGGCGCCATGAGTCTGCTAAATGCTTGCTACGGGCTTTTCGTCCTGCCGGAGTCGCTGGCGAAGGAACATCGAGGGCGGTTTTCATGGCGGCGCGCGAATCCGGTGGGATCACTCACGCTGCTGCGCAGGCACCGGGAATTGCTGGGACTGGCCGGCGCGCTCTTCCTGAGCTACCTGACGCAGCAATCGCTGATGAATACGTGGGTGCTGTATCTCGATTACAGATTCCACTGGACGAACCGTGCGGTGGGCATGTCGCTCGCCATTGTCGGCGTTTGTTCCGTTCTTGTAGGAGCGCTTCTGGTCAGGCCTGCGGTGCGCGTGCTGGGTGACCGCAGGACATTGATGGTCGGGCTGGGGATCGGATGGATTGGCTTTGCCACCTTCGGCTTCGCGCCGACCAGCGCGTTGTTTCTTGCCGGTATTCCTGTGATGTCGATCTGGGGGCTGTGCGGGCCGCCAGCGCAGGGATTGATGACCCGGCACGTGTCAGCACAGGAGCAGGGGCAGCTGCAGGGGGCGGTGCAGTGTATCCGCGGGCTGACGGCCCTGATTGGACCGGGGATGTTTACTTCAGTCTTTGCATGGGCGGTAAGGCCGGGGAATCCGGTGCATCTGCCAGGTGCGCCGTTCGTGCTGGCTGCCGCCATCCTGCTTTCGGCGCTCCCGCTGGCCTATACGGTGACGCGGCGTGAGGCGGTTTGAGACATCTGAAGCCGAGAGAATAGAGCATTCGCATCGCGGCTATTTTTGCCCCGAAACAGTTGTCATTCCTCCACTGCGCGAGACGATAAACCTGTCTCGCTTTGGTCGGAGTGACAAGCTCATGGCCTTCATTTCAATCGCGAAGCTCGAGTGATTTTCGCAGGCCGCGCAGCGATATCTCGGATAGCATGGTCACGTCTATCCGGCCACAGATTGGAATGCGCTGTATCGAAACTGTCCCGCGATTTCCGGGACTTTCTTTTGCCTGGATGCATGCAGGGACGCGTATACGCACTGGTTATCACGATGGCAGGAAGTTACTGGAAGGAATGATCAGGTCCGGTCAATGGGAGATCCCTGCCCGGTGACTCTCACCGGGCCTGATAAGAGCGATTCGTACTTATAGATGGGAGAGGCAAATGAGTTGGAAGGCAGCGGTTGCATTTGCAGTAATCCTTGGGGCTGGCAGCGCGGTGCAGCGGCCCGTGGTTCTTGAGGCGCAGAGCACGCAGGCGGCGCCGAACATCGAGGGCAGCTGGCAGGGGACGCTCCATACGGGCGAAGACAAGGATCTGCTGCTGGTCTTCAAGGTTACGGAAGACGGCGGAGTGGTGAAGGCTGTCCTTTACAGCATCGACCAGAAGGCGCCCTCGCTTGCCGCCGACAAGGCGACATTTGTCGACGGCAAGCTGACACTTACCTACGACGTTGGCCTGCGCTACAGCGGCAAACTCTCCGCGGACGGCAACAGCATCGATGGCACCTTCAGCCAGGGCAAGGATCTTCCGATGGTGCTGCAGCGCGCGACGCCGACGACGGCGTGGGCGATTCCGGAGACGACAGCGGCGCCGAAGATAGTTCCTGTCGACCCGAAGGCTGATCTGAGCTTCGAAGTGGCGACAATCAAGCCCAGCAGCCCGGATGAGAAGGGCATGATGTTCACCGTGGACCCCTCGGGAAGCTTTAAGGGGAGGAACATCACGCTCGAGCGTGTGATCAGCATCGCCTACGACATGCACAAGGACCAGCTGGTGGGACTGCCGGGCTGGGCCAGCGACGACAAGTTCGACATCGATGGCAAGCCCGATACGCCGGGTCTGCCGAGCCTGCCGCAGCTCAAGAACGAGGTGCGCAAGCTGATCGCCGAGCGTTTCGCGTTGAAGTTTCACACCGAGCAGCGGCAGTTGACCGCCTACCAGCTTGCGGTCGATAAAAACGGCCTCAAGATGCAGCCTGCCGCGTCTGCACCCGGCCTGAACGGCCTGCCCGGCTTCTTCTTTCGCGGGCTGGGTAATCTGCATGTGGCGAACGCCACGATGGCGGACTTTGCCGGCTTCCTGCAGGCGTCGGTGATGGATCGCCCGGTGGTCGATCACACGGGACTTGGCGACAAGCGCTGGACCTTCGACCTGAAATGGCAGATCGATAACGAGCAGGCGATGAAATTCGGGCTGCAGAAAGTTCCGCCTCCGGCCGAGGGCGCGGAAGAGCAGCCTCCTCTGGAAGAGGCGATGCCGAAGCAGCTGGGACTGCTGATCAATTCAGGCAAGACAGCGGTGGACGTGATGGTGGTCGACCACGTCGAGAAGCCTTCGGCGAATTGATTCGTATCGACATATACCTTCATCCCAGGCTTGTCATTCCGACCGAAGCGTAGCGGAGTGAAGGAATGACAAGCCTTTTCCAAATCTTGTTAGAGACAGGCGTTCGGGAAGAATGCCTAGATTCCGGACATCGCCAGTAATAAAAGCAGGACGCGGCGCAGGCCGATCTCACGACCGTGGGCGTCATACCACTCGGCGCGAGTATGTATGCCGCCTCCGTCGCCGCCTCCGCCAAGGGTGACTGCGGGCACGCCGAGGGCGAGCGGGATATTGGCATCCGTCGAGGCAGTGCGGGTTTCGGTGCGAATGCCGAGGTGGCGATCGACGGCGAGGAGATTGTCGTAAAGCGCAGAATCCTGACGCAACTGGCCTGCGGGACGATTGCCGATCTTTTCGATGGCCAGGGTGAGGGGAGCGTGTTTGCGGGCGCGATGGATCTGTGGCTGGTTGGCTGCGAAGACCACATCTTCGAAGGCGCGGTGAATCTCCACCTCGAGGCGGATGAGCTGTTCCGGAGCGGTGGAGCGGGTGTCGATGCGTATCGAAGCACTCTCCGGTATGGTGTTCACCGATGTGCCGCCCTCGATGGTCCCGATATTCAGCGTCGTTCGGGGAGAGGTAGGCAGCTCCAGCGCGGTAATCCGCGCGATGGCCTGGCTGAGCACGACAATGGGGTTCGGGCGGCTGGCATCGGTCCAGGAGTGACCGCCCGGCCCGGTGATCCTGACCAGAAAGCGTTGACTGCCGAGGGCATCGGTAACGGCGATTTCGTGGCCTGCGCCGTCGATGACGAGATGCGCGGTGATGCGGTCTTTCCAAGGCGCGCGATGGTAAATATGGCGGATTCCGCGCAGATTGCCTTCGCCCTCTTCGCCGACATTCGCGACGAAATAGATGTCACATTCAGGCGCGAGCGCAGCCTGTTGGAGCGCCGCGGCAAGTGCGAGGAGACAGGCGAGTCCGGCCCCGTTGTCGCAGGCGCCCGGTGCTTCCAGCCGCGTGCCTTCGAGCGTAGGTTCGATCGCGACCGTTGCGGGAAAGACCGTATCGAGGTGCGCCGAGACGAGGACCGCGTCTTCTGCGGGCTGGGCAGCGCGGCACACTCCCACCACGTTGCCGATCTCGTCGATGCCGACGTCGGAGAGGCCGGTGTCACGAAAAAGATCGCAGAGGCGTTCGGCGCGGGCTCGCTCCTCGAATGTGGGGGCGGGGATCGATACCACCTCGGCCTGCCAGCGGAGGATCTGCGGCTGCTGGAGATGCAGCCATTGGAAAGCGGCGTGAACGCGACGGTCCGCCGCGATATGCGCGACTCGGGCAAAGGCGGACGTGGGTGCAGCAGGGGGCATGAGACTTCAGCGTAACAGGCAACAGCGCCGGGACTAATGAGATGCGTCGTCGATAAGCACGGCCGGGTCGTACTCGACGTCTTCAAGGAAGAGCCCGCGTGCCGGAGCCGTGGGTCCTGCGGCAGAGCGGTTTCGCGCATCGAGGATGCGGGGCATCGAATCCGGGGCGAGATGGCCACGGCCGATGTCGAGAAATGTTCCCACTAGATTGCGGACCATGTGATGAAGGAAACCGCTTCCGCGGACCCGGTAAATCAGGACCGCGCCGTCAGGGTCTTCGCGCAGGGAAAAGTTTGAACTGAAGATACGGCGGATATTGCCGGGCCCATCTTCGTTGTTGAGGACCTCGCTCCGGCGCGCGGTGAGGTCGGGGTCGTTTGCGGCGAAGGAGGTGAAGTCGTATTCGCCTTCGACCTGTGGCGCAGCTGCCTGCATGGCGGCAAAATCGAGCGGCCAGTTCAGAGCATAGACGTAACGGGCGAGCCAGGGCGGGCAGAGTTCGCCGCGAAAGATACGGTACTCATAAGTCTTGGCGATGACGCCGCGGCGTGCATGGAAGTCTGCGGGAACAGGCTGTGCGTCGAGCACGCGGATGGGGGAAGGCAGTGCGCGATTGAGCGCCCGCAGCAGGCTGGCCGGAGGGATGTTGCCGGGCAGCTCCACGCTGGCGACCTGGCCAAGGGCGTGGACACCCGCGTCGGTGCGGCCGCTGCCCTGGGGCAGGACGATCGTTCCGGTGATGCGTCGGAGAGCGTCGGCGAGATGGCCCTGAACGGTGGCTTTCTCCGGCTGAATCTGCCAGCCGTGAAAGTCAGTGCCGTCGTAGGTGAGGGTAAGCTTCCAGTTCATGCGTGTCCGCTGGCATTGTCGCAGATTCTGAAGCACTTCCGGCGGGAGGGAGGTGGAGGAGCGCTGCGGTATACTCGGCTTTCGCTGGAAGCGAAGCGCGTGCTGCGCGGGGACAAAGAGAGGGAACGAAAGCCGGGCCGATCTCGTATCCACTTTGAACTCGAACGGCTGGCGGCACCGACGGAGTATCGGATGCAGCGATGGCGCGTTGCCCGAAGAGATGAGGCAGCGCTGGGATGTTCCAAAGATTTCTGGAGACAGTGCATGGATTTTTCGTTGGTGAAGGCAGGCAAGGCTAAGCGGCGCAAACAGAGTGACATCTTCATGAAGCTGAAGGCCGGGGCGGTGCTGAGCTGCCTGCTGGCCGGTACGACGTCAGGCTGGGCCGCCGGCATTCCTGCGCAGGACGGGCAGCAGACGACATCGCAGCCTGCTGCTTTGCCCGCAGCTCCGGCCCAGCCGGCACCGAACTTCACTAAGCCGCTTTTTATGCGGCCGAGTGATCGCGATTTCACCAAGGCGCGGGGTTATTTCAAGAATCCGCTTGCGCCGTATCTGCCGACGAGCGCGCCTCCGGGCAACTTTGCCAATTCGCCGAAGCTTGGCGAACTGATCAAAGACGGCAAGATCTACCTGAGCCTGAGCGACGCGATCCTGCTGGCGCTTGAGAACAACTACGACATCGCGATCCAGCGCTACAACCTGGACATCGCAGATACCGACATCCTGCGCACGCGTGCCGGCGGCTCCTTCCTGGGCGTGAATTCCGGCCTCGTAGAAGGCACACTGGGTGGCTCAGGCCAGACGGTGACGAGCGGCGGTGGTCCCGGTGGTACGAGTGCCAGCGCAGGTGGCGCGGCGTCGGGTTCTGGAGGTCTTGCGCTGACGACGAACGGCGGTGGTCCCACTCCAGAGAACCTGGACCCGGTGGTTACGGGAACCGTGCAGCTGGAGCGGCAGGCGACGCAGGAGCTGAGTCCGCTGTTCTATGGCACGGACGTTCTAAACCAGAACACGAATACCTATAACTTCGCCTACAACCAGGGGTTTATCACTGGCACAGCGCTGCAGGTGACGTTCAACAACAGCTATACGACATCGAACAGCCTGTTCAGCACGTATAGCCCCGCGTTGCAGACGACCTTCAACGCGCAGCTGACACAGCATATTCTGCAGGGCTTCGGCTGGGGCATCAACGGCCGCTTCATGGTGCAGGCGAAGAATAATCGCCGTGTTGCCGACTCGGCTTTCCGGCAGCAGCTGCTCTACACCGTCAACCAGGTGGAGAACATCTACTGGGGGCTGGTGAGCGCGTACGAGGATCTGCAGGCGAAGCAGCGCTCGCTCGAACAGTCGCAATCCCTGCTGGCCGATGACAAGCGGTCTTTGCAGATTGGCACCATGGCTCCGCTCGACGTAGTGAGCGCGACAAGTTCGGTCGAGACCGACCGGCAGGCGGTCATCAGCTCGGAGAGCAATCTCGAGTATCAGCAACTGCTGATGAAGCAGGCCATCGCGCGCAGCCTCGAAGACCCGGTGCTGGCCAATGCGCCGGTGATTCCGACCGACCGCGTAAGCCTGATCGAAATGCCCGAAGAGCGCGAGAGCGCCGACGATCTCGTACGGCAGGCGGATGCGAACAGCCCCTCGATCGAGCAGGCGATTCTGACGCTGAAGAACGACGAGATTACGCTGAAGGGCGAAAAGAACGGCATGCTGCCGCAGGTAGACGTGTACGCCTTTTATGGAGCTTCGGCACTGGGTGGTCAGCAGAGCCCGAACTGCGAGAATTTTTACACCGGCGAGACCTGCGCACCGAATACCTATCCGTCGACGAGTTACACAAGTGCGTTTGGCAACCTGTTTGACTCAAGCAGCCCGAACAAGGGCGCAGGCGTGCAGATCAACATCCCGTTGCGCAACCGCGTCGCGCAGTCGGCGCAGGCAAGGTCGGAGCTCGAGTATCGCCAGGCGCAGATGCGGCTGCAGCAGCTCTACGTGCAGACGCGGATGAATGTGATCAACGCGCAGTTCGCGCTGACCAATGACCGCGCGTCAGTGCAGTCGGCGAATGCGACGCTGGAGTACGACAGGCAGAGCCTCGATGCGGAATTGAAGAAGCTGCACCTTGGCGCGTCGACTACGGCCAACGTGCTGCAGCAGCAGCGTGCACTGGCGATTGCGCAGAACAGCGTGATTTCGGCGACGGCAAAGTATGCGATCGACCGCGCGGCGCTGGATGAAATCCTGGCCAGCACGCTGGACCGTTACAACATCTCGATTACCGATGCGGTGACGGGCAATGTGAAGTCGTCACCCGTGATTCCGGGCCTTCAGCCTGCCAGCAATCTGCGGGAGGTGAGTGTGCCCGCACAACAGCAGAAGCTTCAGCAGCAGGAGCAACAGGGACCTCCGCAACAGCCGAAACCGATAGACCAGCCGCAGCAATAACTTAGCTTCACGCGCAGCAACGATGCCTCCGGACGAACTCGCGATCGGAGGCATCGTTGCTGCGCGTGTGAAAAGAAGGTCGAAGGCGTGCGGGGAGGGCATCGAACCTGATAGAATCGATTGAATCCACTCATTGGAGAAGCGATGCAGGCGATCCTTGCGCTCGAAGACGGGCGCATCTTCCGGGGTGAGGGCTACGGCGCCAAGGGCGAGTGTTCCGGCGAAGTTGTTTTCAATACATCCCTGACCGGTTATCAGGAAATCTTTACGGACCCGTCTTATGCGGGGCAGATCGTCATTCTAACCAATCCCCAGGTGGGGAACTACGGTACCAATACCGCGGACAATGAAGCAAACCGGCCTTTCATCGAAGGTCTGGTCGTCCGTGAGTTCTCTCCTGTTTCTTCCAACTGGCGCTCCGAGCAAGTCGCAGACGAATATCTCGAGCGTTTCCAGGTTCCCGTCATTTCTGAAATCGATACACGTGCTCTTGTGCGTCACCTGCGCAAGCATGGCGTGATGCGCGGTGTGATCTCGACGATCGAGACCAACCCCGATGTGCTCGTCGAGAAGGCGCGCAGCCTTCGCAAGATGGATGGCACCGATCTCGCGAAGGTCGTTTCGACCAAGACCAGCTACGAGTTCGATGAAAAGCAGGATCTGTTGCCGGGCGAGGTAAAGCCTGCGGCAGAGCCTCGCGAGCAGCTGCATGTTGTGGCCTACGACTACGGCATCAAGAAGAACATTCTGCGCATGCTCTCGCAGGAAGACTGCCGCATCACGGTGGTTCCGGCAGAAACGCCTGCCGAGGATGTTCTGGCGATGAATCCGGATGGCGTGTTCCTCTCGAACGGTCCCGGCGATCCTGAGCCGCTCGATTACGCGCAGGAAAACATCCGCAAGATTGCCGGCAAGAAGCCGATCTTCGGCATCTGCCTTGGCCATCAGCTGATCGGTCTCGCGCTCGGTGGCAAGACCTTCAAGCTGAAGTTCGGCCACCACGGCGGCAACCACCCGGTGAAGCAGCTGAGCACCGGCAAGGTCGAGATCACGAGCCAGAATCACAACTACGCTGTCGACCCGACCTCGCTGGAAAATGCAGATGTCGAGCTGACGCACGTCAATCTGAACGACAACACGCTCGAGGGGCTGAAGCACAAGTCGATGCCGCTCTTCAGCGTGCAGTATCACCCGGAGGCCGCTCCGGGGCCGCATGACTCGAACTACCTCTTCAAGGACTTCCGCAAGATGATGGAAGAATGGAAGGGTTGAGGCAGCGGCAGCAACCAGAAAGCGCATTACCAGCGGCGGGCTTAACGTCCCGCCGTTTTTATGGGTACTACACGAGAGATCTTTCGAAGAGGTTGAAGAACTAGATGCCACGCAGGAATGACATCACCAAGATACTCGTGATCGGCTCCGGGCCGATCGTGATTGGACAGTCGGCAGAATTCGATTATTCGGGCACGCAGGCATGCAAGGCCCTGAAGCAGGAAGGCTATGAAGTGGTGCTGGTGAATTCAAACCCCGCCACGATCATGACCGATCCCGAACTGGCCGACCGCACCTACATTGAGCC
Organism: Silvibacterium sp.; assembly: GCF_047605705.1. Taxonomy (NCBI): domain Bacteria; kingdom Pseudomonadati; phylum Acidobacteriota; class Terriglobia; order Terriglobales; family Acidobacteriaceae; genus Silvibacterium; species Silvibacterium sp. The sequence goes on from NZ_JASGFD010000011.1 coordinate 38,463, forward strand.
GTTGACGCCGGAATACGTCGAAGAGATTCTGCGGATCGAGTCGGAGATGCTGAAGGCCGAAGGCCGCACTGGCAAGTTCGCCGTGCTGCCCACGGTGGGCGGACAGACGGCTCTGAATCTCGCGGTCGACCTCGCCGACTCGGGCATTCTTGACAAGTACGACGTGGAGCTGATCGGCGCAAAGCTTGAGGCGATCAAGAAGGCCGAAGATCGCCTGCTGTTCAAGGATGCGATGACCCGCATCGGCCTCGATATGCCGCGCTCGGCTCTTGTGAACAACGTTCGCGACGGCGGAGACTTTGCGACGAAGATCGGCTTCCCGGTCATCATCCGTCCTTCGTTCACGCTTGGCGGTTCGGGCGGTGGCATCGCCTTCAATCGTGAAGAGCTGCTGGACACGCTCTCGCGCGGCCTCGACCTTTCGCCAGTGCACGAGTGCCTGATTGAAGAGTCGGTGCTGGGTTGGAAGGAATACGAGCTCGAAGTCGTGCGCGATCTCGCGGACAACGTCATCATCATCTGCTCTATCGAGAACTTCGATCCGATGGGCGTGCATACAGGTGACTCGATCACCGTGGCTCCTGCGCAGACGCTGACCGATCGCGAGTACCAGGCGATGCGCGATGCGGCGATCCGCGTGATCCGCGAGATCGGCGTGGAGACGGGCGGATCGAACGTACAGTTCGCGGTGAACCCGGCGAATGGCCGCATGACCGTGATCGAGATGAACCCGCGCGTATCGCGCTCTTCGGCGCTTGCGTCAAAGGCGACCGGCTTCCCGATCGCGAAGATCGCGGCGAAGCTCGCAGTGGGCTATACGCTCGATGAAATCCCGAACGACATCACCAAGATGACTCCGGCCTGCTTCGAGCCGACGATCGACTATGTTGTCACCAAGATTCCGAAGTGGCAGTTCGAGAAGTTCCCGGGCGCCGATGAGAACCTTGGTCCGCAGATGAAGTCGGTCGGTGAAGTGCTTGCGATGGGCAGAACCTTCAAGGAATCCTTGATGAAGGCGCTGCGCTCGCTCGAAACCGGCAAGAAGATCGGTGCCGAGGTGCTGGAACCGCGCCGCCTGACGCAGAAGCTGGTAACGCCGCAGCCCGAACGCCTCAACTACATCCGCTTTGCCTTCCGCCAGGGGATGTCGGTGCGTGAAGTGGCACGCATGACATCGATGGATCCGTGGTTCCTTTATCACGTGAAGGAAATCACAGACACGATTGCGAAGGTCGGAGAAGAGACTCCGGAGAATGTGTCACCGGAGCTGTTACGTAAGGCCAAGCGCATGGGCGTCTCGGATGAACGCATCGCCGAGGTCTGGAACATGCCTTCGAATGAAGGCGTGGCCAAGGTGCGCGAGCTGCGCAAGTCGCTCGGCATTACGCCTGTCTACAAGCTCGTGGATACCTGCGCGGCAGAGTTCGAGAGCAGCACGCCGTATCTCTACTCGACCTACGACGAAGAAGGCGAAGCAACGCCGACGGACAAGCGCAAGGTGATCATTCTGGGCTCGGGTCCGAACCGTATCGGGCAGGGCATCGAGTTCGATTACTGCTGCTGCCACGCGGCCTTCGCGCTCAAGGAAGACGATTACGAAACGGTGATGGTGAATTGCAATCCTGAGACTGTCTCGACGGATTATGACACCAGCGACCGCCTCTACTTCGAGCCGCTGACACTGGAAGACGTGCTCGCCGTGTATGAGAACGAAGCTTCGGGTGGTGCGGAAGTCGGTATGATCGTACAGTTCGGCGGACAGACTCCGCTGAACCTGGCGCTGCGCCTCAAGGCCGCAGGCGTGCCGATCCTGGGCACTTCGCCTGAATCGATCGATCTCGCAGAAGACCGCAAGCGTTTCGGCAAGCTGCTGGTCGATCTCGATATTCCGCAGCCGCCGGGCGTGATGGCGACGAGCGTGGAAGAGGCTCTGGCTGGAGCTGAGAGCATCGGTTTCCCGGTGCTGGTGCGTCCTTCGTATGTACTGGGCGGCCGCGCGATGGTCATCGCCTATGACGCCGAGGCGGTCTCGCGCTACATGAAGGAAGCCGTCGAATACTCGCAGGAGCGGCCAATCCTGATCGACCACTTCCTCGAGGATGCGGTGGAAGTGGACGTCGACGCGCTGTGCGATACGAAGGACGTTGTGATCGCCGGCATCATGCAGCACATCGAGGAAGCGGGTATCCACTCAGGCGATTCGTCCTGCGTACTGCCTGCAGTCGATCTTGCTCCTGAGACACTGGAAACGATTCGCACCTACACGCGCAAGCTTGCGCTGGCGCTCAATGTCGTCGGTCTCGTGAACCTGCAGTTCGCCATCCAGCGCAAGCCGGGTCAGCCGGACAAGGTCTACGTGATCGAAGTGAACCCGCGTGCTTCGCGCACGGTGCCGTATGTTTCGAAGGCGACGGGCATTCCGCTTGCGAAGATCGCTTCGCGCCTCATGACTGGCCGCACGCTGCGCGAGCTGCTACCTGAGCAGGTGGCTTCGAGCAAGGACCTCGATACGGGCGATCACTTCTTCGTGAAGTCGCCGGTCTTCCCCTGGAACAAGTTCCCGGGCGTGGATACGGTGCTTGGACCGGAGATGCGTTCGACGGGCGAGGTGATGGGCGTGGCCGACAATTTCGGCGAAGCCTTCGCCAAGGCTCAGCTTTCGGCCGGCCTGCGTCTGCCGCTCAAGGGCACGGTCTTCTTCAGCGTGAACGATCGCGACAAGCTGCAGCTGGTCGACTTGGCCAAGCAGTATGTGGAGCTCGGCTTCAAGCTGGTGGCGACTGAAGGCACCGCGAACATCCTGCGCAAGGCAGGCATGGTTGTGGAGAGCGTTTACAAGGTGAAGGAAGGCCGTCCCAACGTGGTTGACTTCATCAAGGGTGAGCGCATCAACCTGATCATCAACACTCCGCATGGGCAGGATCCGTTCTTTGACGAGAAGGCGATCCGTCGCGCGGCTGTGCTCCATCGCATTCCCACGATTACGACCATGGCTGCAGCCCGCGCTGCCGCTGAAGGTATCGAGGCTTTGCAGAAGCACCAGACCAACGTGAACCCGCTGCAGCATCTGCACGCGGCCAGGCTGGCGGCGCGCTAAGCGGCGCTCCTTACGCAACAACAACAGTTACAGAACGAAACTTGGCTCGCATACACCGGCAATTGCCGGTATATGCGAGCCAATCTGTTTTGGGTTCTCGCTTTGAGTCAGGAAATAGGTTTGAGGCTAGCGGCTCACTTCATTTCTGGCCAGCAGGATGCGAAGATCGCGCAGGTTATTACCGGTTGGGCCGGTGACGACGGTATCGCCGAGCGCGGTAAACAAGGTGCAGGAATCGAAGTGAGCGAGGCTTGCGTCCGGATCGAAGCCATAGCTGCGTGCGCGCTCGACTGTCGTCGGGTCGGCGATGGCGCCCGCCGCGGGGCTGTTGCCATCGATGCCGTCCGAGCCAGCGCTGAGCACGGCAAGGTTTTTCTTCGGGGAAGAAGCAAGCTGGAGAGCGGCATCGAGCGCGAACTGCTGGTTGCGTCCGCCGCAGCCGCTGGGACCGTCCAGCCTGACTGTGACCTCGCCGCTCGAGAGCAGGCAGAGATGCGGCTGCGCTTCCTGTAGCTGCTGGAAACGTTCCAGCAGGTAGTGTGATGCCGCGTGATAATCCCAGTCGTCACAGGAGTTATCGACAACCACTGGGTAGCCGAGCGACCTGGCATGCTGCACTGCGGCTTCGAGGAAGTCGTGATTCGAGAGCAGTGTCTCTACCTGTGCATTGGAAAAGGCTGGATGCGATTCGGGGTTCTCGGGTGAGGCTGCCGGATCGAGCGATTCGAAATACTCACGCACCGACTGGGGGAATTTTTCGAGCAGGTGATAACGCTCGAGCAGGGAAAAACACTCTGCGCGCGTGGAATGGTCAGGCAGCGTGGGCGAGGAAGCGACCGAACCGAGATCACGGAGCGGCACGTCGGCGAGCAGTAGAGTGAGTTTGGGCGACTCCGTAGCAGCAATGGCGAGGCGTCCGGCCTTTACCGCGGAGAAGTGCTTGCGAATGGTGTTGATCTCGGTGATGGTAGCGCCCGAGGCAACGAGCGTCTCGTGGAATGCAATGGCGTCGTCGAGTGAGATCCGGGGATCGAGAGGCAACTCCATCATGGCTGAGCCTCCACCGGAGACCAGAAAGATCACGAAGGTGTCTTTGCGGGCGTGCCGAAGCTGCTTCAGCGCATCACGGGCAGCTGCGAACGATCCTTCTGTCGGCAGCGGATGTCCGCCCTCGTAATAGTGAATGCGCCAGTTGCGCTTCCTCGGGATGGAGGGTGCGACGCAGACTCCCCGGTAACTGAGCCTGGATGGCAGGCGTTCGATGGTTGTCTGCAGCATGGGCAGAGCCGCTTTGCCGAGTGCAATGATTAGAACACGCTTGCAGTTCTCGAGGGAGATTGGGGCTTGGGAGGTGCCGGATTCGGCGTTGCGGTAGAGCATCCGGCCCTCGAAGCGAAGGTGCCGGTCGAAGGCGGTAGGGACATCGCAGGCTTTGAGCGCCTGCGTAAAGATGGCCTGGGCATCGTCGTGGAGCTTGTCGAGAGGCACTGCTGAGGTCATGACGGGACAGCATCCAGAAAGTGTGCGCCGGTCCAGCGAACGATAGCCTCCTGGACTTCATTCAGCCGGCCGACGAAAAAATGGTCCGCGCCTTCGACGAAAACGAGTTCCGCAGGAGACGCTGCTTTGGCGACCACGGCCTCGACTGTATCCACCGGACCGTACTGGTCGCGCGTACCGCTGATGAATAGTTTAGGCACCGTGCAATCGGAAAGGAAGCCGAAGTCGTAGTCGCGGCCTTCCGCGTGTGCCGGAGGACCGAGAAGAACGATGCCTTTCACGCGCGAATCGCCGCAGGCGGCACGGGAGCCGACATAGGAGCCAAAGGAAAAGCCTGCGAGGAGGATCGGCAGAGGATACCGCGCATTGAGCCAGTCAAGCGCCGCGCGGACGTCGTCCTGTTCGCCGTGCCCATGATCGTGTGAGCCCTCGCTCAGGCCGGTGCCGCGAAAGTTGAAGCGCAGCATGGGCAGTCCGAGCGACTGGAAGGCCTTCATCGCGTGGTAGACGACCTTGTTGTGCATGGTGCCACCGCCGAGCGGATGCGGATGGCAGACGAGCACGGCGTAGGGCGCGTCCGGGGCTCCGGGATTGAGCAGCGCCTCCAGGCGTCCGGCGGGGCCGCGGAGGTCGTCGACCGTGACGACGGAGAAGGACGGCGTGGTTTTCAATTCACTCACTCCCACATTGTAAAAGGGAAGCAACCGCCAGGTTCCACGGGTCAGGTATTCTGACAGCGATGACGAGCACAACGACAACGAACCTTCCGGCGCTGGACGCCGTCGCGCTGACCCGGCAACTGATCGATATCGAGTCGACGACTTTCAATGAGGGCGCTGTCGGCGCATTCCTCGTGGAGTTCCTGACGGGGCGCGGTTTTGCGGTGGAGACGATGGATGTTGCGCCGGGCCGCGACACCAAGCCGGGAACCGAACGCTTCAATGTCTATGCGGGACGCGAAGGCGAGACGCCGGATGTCGTGCTTTCGACACACATGGACACCGTTCCGCCCTACATCAGCTCCGGTGAGGATGAGGAGAACATCTATGGCCGCGGCGCGTGCGACGCGAAAGGCATTATCGCCGCACAGGTAGCGGCTGCGGAGCGACTCCATGCGGACGGCATTCGCGTCGGCCTGCTGTTCGTGGTGGGCGAGGAGCGTGATTCCGCCGGCGCGAAGGTGGCCAACGAGCGGTCGAAGGGTAGCCGCTTCCTGATCAACGGCGAGCCTACAGACAACCGCATTGCGCTGGCGTCGAAGGGCGCTCTGCGCGCGGAGATTTCGGCCAGCGGAAAGATGGCGCACTCGGCCTATCCCGAGCTGGGCGACAGCGCGGTGCACAAGCTGGTGCAGGCTCTGGAGCGCGTGCTGCGCGTGGAGCTGCCGGTGACCGAGGATGTGGGGCCGAGCACGCTGAATATCGGTGTGATCGATGGAGGCCGCGCACCGAACGTGATTGCGGACAAAGCCGACGCTGCTGTTCTGATCCGCCTTGTTGGACCGTCCGAGTCGACGCGCCTCGCGGTGGAAAAGGCTGTCGAGGGTCTGGCCAAGGTGGAATTCACCCTGGAGATTCCATTCCAGCGCCTCAAGAGCCTCGAGGGCGTGCCGACAATGGTGGCAGCCTTTACCACCGATGTGCCGTGGCTCGGCAAGTGGGGGGAGCCGGTGCTGCTCGGGCCGGGTTCGATCCACGTGGCGCACACGCCGCATGAAAAGCTGAGCAAGCGTGAGCTGGCCGAGGCAATCGAACTCTATGTCGAAGTGGCGAAGCGCCTGATCGCAAGCGGACTCTAGCCAGACGGTGTGCCGGCGCGCACAGGCTACGTGCCGCCGGCGTAATACACTCGACTGGATGGCACACTCGCAGAACGCTCTCTCGGAGGCGCGCTCGTCCTACCTGCGCTCGGCTCAGCATCAACCGATCGAATGGCATGAGTGGGGCGAGGCGGCCTTTGCGCGTGCCAAGGAGCTGGACCGGCCGGTCCTCCTCGACATCGGCGCGGTGTGGTGCCACTGGTGCCACGTGATGGATCGCGAGAGCTACGAAGACGCGACGCTCGCCGACATCGTGAATGAGCACTTCGTGGCCATCAAGGTGGATCGCGATGAGCGCCCCGACGTGGACAGCCGTTACCAGGCGGCGGTGCAGGCCATCAGCGGACAGGGTGGATGGCCGCTGACGGCGTTCCTCACTCCGGACGGGCTGCCGTTCTACGGCGGTACATACTTTCCCCGAGAAGATCGTTATGGACGGCCCGGCTTCGATCGTGTGCTGCTGACCATGGCGAATGCTTGGAAGACGAAGCGTTCGGATGCGCTCGAGTCGGCGAACAGCGTGATCTCGGCGATCGAGCATGGCGAGTCGTTCGCCGGCCGCTCCGGTTCTCTTTCTCTCGATATCGTCGGCAAGCTGGTTGAGAGCGCGGTGAAGCAATTCGATCCTCGGCATGGCGGCTTTGGCACGCAGCCGAAGTTTCCTCACCCTTCCGCGCTTGATCTGCTGATCGACGTGGGTGCGCGCACCGGGCACGAAGGCGCGTTGCAGGCTGCGACCGTTACGCTGAAGAAGATGGCGCAGGGCGGCGTGTATGACCAGCTGGCTGGCGGCTTCCATCGCTACTCGGTGGATGAGCGCTGGGTCGTGCCGCACTTCGAGAAAATGCTCTACGACAACGCAGGGCTGCTGGCGAACTACGCACACGCCTTCCAGACCTTTGTCGATCCGGAATACGCACGTGTTGCGCAGGATATTCTTCGCTGGCTGGACGCGACGATGACTGACCGCGAGCGCGGCGGCTTTTATGCTTCCCAGGACGCTGACATCAACCTCGACGACGATGGCGATTACTTTACATGGACGCGCGAGGAAGCAGCTGCTGTGCTGACGCCGGAAGAGCTGGAGATTGCGGGCGCGTACTTCGACATCGGCGAGCTGGGCGACATGCATCATAATCCGCGCAAGAACGTGCTGCATCGGACGCAGACGCTGGCTGAGGTGGCGAAGGCCGCAGGCAGGAATATCGGCGAGGCTGCCGTGCTGCTGAGCAGTGCGCAGGAGAAGCTGATGGCTGCTCGTCGCGAGCGGCCGGAGCCGTTCATCGACCGGACGATTTACACCTCGTGGAATGCGATGGCGATCTCGGCTTATCTGCAGACAGCCCGCGCGCTGAACCTGAAGGGGACTGAGGCGTTCGCGCTCAAGAGCCTTGACCGCATCCTGAATGAGGCATGGGATGCGGAGCGGGGATTGAGCCATGTGGTGGCCTATCCCGATGGCGAACGCTCGTTCGTGCCGGGTGTGCTCGACGACTACGCCTTTCTGGGGCATGCGCTGGTGGATGCCTGGGAGTCTACGGGCGACCGCCGCTGGTATGACGCAGCCATGCAGATCGCTGCATCGATGAATGCGCGCTTCTACGACGCTACGGGCGGAGGATTTCTCGACCGCGAGGCCGACGGGGTAGAGACGATCGGCGCGCTGGCGGCACGGCGCAAGCCATTGCAGGACACGCCGACCCCGGCAGGGAATCCTGCTGCTGCGGCACTGCTGGTGCGGCTCTACGCGTTGAGCGCGCGTGAGGAGTTTCGCGAAAAGGCGGAAGATACGCTCGAAAGCTTCGCGGGAATCGTCGAGCACTTCGGACTGTACGCAGCGACCTATGGCCTCGCGCTGGAGCAGTTCATGCTGGCTCCTGTGCAGGTGGTGGTCATCGGTGGAGGAGTGGAGGGACATTCCCTTGCTGCCGCGGCCCGCGCGCGCTACGCGGTCAACAAGCAGGTCCTGCATCTGCGGCGCGAGCAGGTGACGGCGGAGAATTTGCCACCGGTGCTCGCAGAGACGCTTCCGCAACTGCCACAGTTACAGAAAGAAGACGCTTTTGCCGTCGTCTGTCGCGGGACCAGCTGCTTGCCGCCTACACATGATGCAGAGGAGTTGCTGCAGCAGATGGCTTAGGCTGCTCCCCTTGGCCGCAATCAGACTTCGTAGTTGAGATTTGGCGGGGTCCTTCCCACGTCTCAGAAGCGAGACGTGGGGCACCCGGGTTTGCTTCCTCCCATCCAAGCACAGCCTGGATGGGGCACCCTTGTCTGTCACCCTTGCTAAGGGAAACCGCAGGTTCCTCCACTGCGCTCACTTCGTTCGCTGCGGTCGGAATGACAATATGTTTAAGAAATCAAAAAGGCCTCGCTTGCGCGAGGCCTTTTTGATTTCGGCAGGAGCCGAAGGGTTTAGTACATGCCGTCCATGCCGCCGCCGTGGTTGTGGCCACCGGCCGGAGCAGCCTTGGGCTCGGGGATGTCCGAGATCATGGCTTCGGTGGTCAGCATCAGGCCCGAGATCGAGGCCGCGTTCTGCAGGGCAGTGCGGGTGACCTTGGTCGGGTCGATGACGCCGGCCGCAACCAGGTCTTCGAACTTGCCGTTGCCGGCGTTGTAGCCGAAGTGATCGTCCGAGTTCTCGTGGATCTTGCCCACGACAACCGCGCCTTCCACACCGGCGTTGCTGACGATCTGACGAAGGGGCTCTTCGATGGCGCGACGGATGATCTGCGCACCGATCTTTTCGTCGCCTTCGAGGGTCACGATGAGCTCATCGACCGCAGGAGTGCTGCGGACGAGGGCCACGCCGCCGCCGGGGACGATGCCTTCTTCGACGGCCGCGCGAGTCGCGTGCATCGCATCCTCGACACGGGCCTTCTTTTCCTTCATCTCGGTCTCGGTAGCTGCACCGACCTTGATGACGGCAACGCCGCCGACCAGCTTGGCGAGGCGCTCCTGGAGCTTCTCGCGGTCGTAATCGGAAGAGGTCTTCTCGATCTGGCTGCGGATCTCCTTGACGCGACCGGCGATGTCGGTATCCGAACCGCGGCCCTCAACGATGGTCGTGTTGTCCTTGTCGATCGAGACGCGCTTCGCACGGCCCAGGTCTTCCACCTTGACGTTCTCGAGCTTGATGCCGAGGTCTTCGGTGATGGCCTTGCCGCCGGTGAGCTTGGCGATGTCTTCCAGCATGGCCTTGCGGCGATCGCCGAAGCCAGGAGCCTTGACGGCCGCGACGTTCAGGGTGCCACGCAGCTTGTTGACCACCAGGGTCGCGAGCGCCTCACCATCGACATCTTCCGCGATGATGACGAGCGGCTTGCCCTGACGAGCAACCTGCTCGAGCAGCGGAAGCAGATCCTTCATGGAGCTGATCTTCTTCTCGTGGATCAGGATGAACGGATCCTCGAGCGAGGCTTCCATGCGGTCCGGATCGGTGACGAAGTAGGGGCTCAGGTAGCCGCGGTCGAACTGCATGCCTTCGACGACGTCCAGCTGGGTCTCAAGGGTCTTCGACTCTTCGACCGTGATCACGCCGTCCTTGCCGACCTTCTTCATCGCCTCGGCAATGATGGTGCCGATGGTGGCATCCGAGTTGGCCGAGATGGTGCCGACCTGGGCGATCATGTCGCCGGTAACAGGCTTCGAGAACTTGGCGAGTGCGCCGCCGGTGACAACACCGTTCTCATCACGCTTGCCGACGATGGCCTCAACAGCCTTGTCGATACCGCGCTTCAGCGCCATCGGGTTCGCACCGGCGGCAACCGTCTTCACACCTTCGCGGTAGATGGCCTGGGCCAGAACGGTGGCGGTGGTGGTGCCGTCGCCGGCAACGTCCGAGGTCTTCGAAGCAACTTCGCGGACCATCTGGGCGCCCATGTTTTCGAGGGAGTCCTTGAGCTCGATTTCCTTGGCGACGGTGACGCCGTCCTTGGTGATCGTCGGCGAACCGAACTTCTTCTCGATAACGACGTTGCGGCCCTTGGGTCCGAGGGTGACCTTCACCGCGTCGGCGAGGGTGTTGACGCCGCGCAGGATGGCCTGGCGGGAGTCTTCACCGTGCAGAATCTGCTTTGCCATTGTGTATCTCCTTACAACTTCCGGGAGTGTCTACTCACCGGGTTAGAACTGGTTTTGAAAGCTTTTGCGCCGAAGGCGCGAATCGCTGGACGCGCAGTCCTACTTCTTGAGGATGCCGAGGACTTCTTCCTCGCGCATGATCAGGAACTCTTCGCCGTCGATCTTGATCTCGGTGCCCGAGTACTTACCGAAGAGGATGCGGTCGTTCGGCTTCACGTCGAGGGGGAAAACCTTGCCTTCGTCGTTGGACTTGCCCTTGCCGACGGAGATGACCTCGCCTTCCTGGGGCTTTTCCTTGGCGCTATCCGGGATGATGATGCCGCCGCGGATGGTCTCACCCTCTTCGACACGACGGACGAGGATGCGGTCGTGGAGCGGAGTGAAGGTGGTCGCTACCGATGCAGTTGCCATTGTTTGCTTCTCCTTCGCGCGGGGATTCCCCGCGAAAATCTGTGCTGAGTTCTGGGAAAGGGCGCAAGGCCCTGACGGGGTAGCCTGCACATTACAGGCGGTTAGCACTTAGCACCGTCGAGTGCTAAGGTAGCGAGCTTTAACGCCCATTGTCAAGCGGGAGAGCGAGAAGCGCAGATAAAATCTGCGTGAATTACGCTCAAGTAGAAATTGCCGCCGAAGCCGGCTGACGGCGATGGTCCATCGCATCGCTGGAAGTTTGCGCAAGCTACTGATTCCACGCAGCTTCCATATCTCAGTCGAATGAGAAGGGAATCTCCTCGCATCCATCGAACGGTGGATGCGAACACCAAACCGGCGCAGGTAGGATGCGTCGTCTGGAGAAAACCCACCTTGCAGAAGACTTCCTTATTTTCCAGCCCCATGCATTCCTTTGCATTCTGGGGCGGATCGGTTGCGGTTGTTGCGGGCGTGCTGATGCACGTGCCGATGTTTCTGATGGCGCGGGGCATGCACTATCAGCTTGCCGGTATGCCTATGACCTCTACCATGCTCGCGGGCATGCTCCTGATCGTCGCCGGGACGGTAGCGACGGCCTACGGACTGCTACCGACGCGCCCGGCAAAAGTCACCATCCTGCAAGAGATCGCAGCTCCGGAAGACGCTCCGCTGAACCGGGCGCATTGGGTGCAGATCGTACTGCTGGCGGCAGCCCTGGTGATCGACGTGATGAAGGCCGCGACCCTGGGCTTCGTCGTTCCGGGGATGCGGCTCGAATATCACCTGACGAAGGCGGCGGTGTCCCTGCTGCCGCTCATGGGGCTGACCGGCACGACGGTAGGGTCGTTCCTCTGGGGGTGGCTTTCGGATGTGTACGGGCGACGCGCCACGATCCTGCTGGCTGCGGTGATGTTCATGGCGACCTCGATCTGCGGCGCAATGCCCACCTTCGGCGGAAACCTCTTCATGTGCTTTTTCATGGGGCTGGGTGCCGGCGGCATGCTGCCCGTTGGCTATGCCTTGCTGGCGGAGATCATGCCGACGCGTCATCGCGGCTGGTGCCTGGTGCTGGTGGGTGGCATCGGCACGGTGGGCGGTTATTTTGCCACAAGTGCCTGCTCGGCGCTGCTGCAGCCGCACTTCGGCTGGAGGATCCTCTGGCTGATCAACCTGCCGATCTCGGCGATCTTGATTGTGGTGAGCCCGCTGTTGCAGGAGTCGGCGCGATTCCTGCAGGAGATGGGCCGCATGGAGGAAGCGTGGGCCACGCTTTCGCGCTTCGGTCTTACTTTGGCGCCGGCACAGGCAGGCGGCCTGGATGTTATTCCCGACAGGGTCGTCTCGGGCGAAGGTAGCTGGGCTGAGGAGATCCCGGTCCCTCGAAGTGTGAACCTTCATAATGCGAGCACGGGTACGAAGCAGCCGGGGCTGGCAGGAATGACGCTGGCCTTGACGATCGCCGCGTTGTGCTGGGGACTGGTGAACTTCGGGGTGCTGCTGTGGCTGCCCGGCAGCCTGGTGGCGGAGGGGCGCAGCATGGGAGCCGCGAGCGGGCTGATTGCGCGCTCCGCACTCCTGGCCATCCCGACGATCCTAGTGGCTGCGTGGCTGTACAGCGTCTGGAGCACGAAGCGGCTTCTGGCCTTGTCGGTGGGGATGACGACGCTGGGCCTGGTCGCGATTCTGCTGCGGGGCAACGGTGCGGTGCCCGCCCTGGCGAATCCGGTCATCCCGATTACGCTGCTGATCGTCGGCTCGAGTGCGGCGATTTCGATGATGCTGCCGTATACCGCGGAGAGTTATCCCATCCGCGTGCGCGGACGAGCGACCGGTTGGGTGGCGGGCTGCAGTAAGGCGGGCGGGATTATGGCTCAGCTTCTGGGCGTCTTCGGGCTTGTGCCAGCGATCGGCCATGCTGCCGGACTGGTCGCGATACCGTCAGCGATCTCGATGGTGCTGATCCTGTTGCTCGGGCGGGAGACACACGGCCATGACCTGCGCGAACTGGAAGCTCCGACTCAGGCTGCCGATGGAGGAGCTGGCGACAGCCTGACGGCGTAATACGAGGTGCGAGCGGTGGCCGCCATATTTCGCATAGGACAATGTCCCGTTGCCTCGAAGGTGTCATTCCGACCGAAGCGACCACAGGGAGCGCAGTGGAGGAACCTGCAGTGAGGTTGTTCCCTCCGGAAAATTCTCGATTTGCGAGGAGAACCGCAGGTTCCTCCACTGCGCGAGACGGAAATATAGTCTCGCTACGGTCGGAATGACAGATCCCCTCCTAGAGATCTTTCCCAGAGCAGGGATTGAGAATATGTCGACGCAGCTAGCGTCGGCCGCTGCTACGGAACATATATCCGTCGGCGGCCAGGTGCCCGGGACCGGTGCCGAGCAGAACGATCGCGAGCGCAAAGAGCGAGAGAGGGAATTCAAAGCCCTGCGGCCCCACCAGGCCGTGGTACAGATGCACTTTGAGAATGGCGACAGCCATATCGATGGCGACGCCGAGCGCGGCAAGATGCAGCAGCAGGCCGAGGATGAGGCAGACGCCGCCGAAAAGCTCGGTGAAGGCGGCGAGATAGCCCATCCAGTATGGCAGGCCCATATGCGCCACAGACTGCGCGAAGAGATAGAGCGCCCCGCGCGGGAAGACCTTATGTGCACCGTGAGCCACCATGATGACTCCGAGAACGATGCGGGCGACGAGAGCGGCGGCTGGCCGGAGGGTTTCAAACGCAGAGAACATGGAGCGCTCCTGAGCAAATCTGTTTGTGGTCGATACTGCTAAGATGCACGGCTGCAGGATAACTGATGCTGAATCAGTGCAGGAGTGCGTCGAAGAACTGCCGCAACGCCTCCGCATAGTTCGACGGGCTACGCAGTTCGAAGTACTCACGCGGATAGGCTGCCGCGTGGAAGAGTTGCCGTGTGCGAGGCTGCTCGCCGGCCCGGTCGAGGAAGAGCTTGTGGAGAGCGAGCGTCCTCAACGCGGGCTCCGGATCGAAGCGGTCTTTCTGCAGCAACCACAACGGCAGGATATGCGAGCGCCCGTCGCGGCGCAGCAAGGTTTGCGCCGATTCTGCCGGACCGTCCAGCACGAGGCCTGCGGGCGATTCCGTGCAAGCAAGCTGCGTGGCGGGAACCGCGCCGAGACCTTGTCCGTAGACGATGATCGATTGCGGCGGGATGCCGCGTGTCTGCGTAAGATAGCTCCAGGCTGCAGCTGCGTCGGCGTTCATCGAAGCCTCTCCGGGCGTGATCTGTGCGCTATGTCCGAAGCCGCGATAATCGAAGGCGAAGACGTTGATGCCGAGAGTGTGTAGAGTCTCCACAGCGTCCACGGTATCGGAGAGCGAGCCCGAGCCATCGTGAAGATAGAGGACAACGCTGGAGCCCCAGCGCGATGCGGGATCTGCGGCAACCCACCAGCCTTCGAGCTGTGGCGTGCCGGTTTCGGTCACGTCGAAGTGGACGTCTTCAAATTTGAGGTTTCGCGTAGCGGGTGTGATGGACACCGTGTGCGAGGGATGCAGGTAGAGCTGCCACTGTCCCTGGTAGAAGAGCAGGCACAACGTGCCATACGCACAGAGTGCCGCCGCCGCAATCACGAAGAAGAAGGCCTTCAGCAGCCACGCAGGGCTGACGGTATCGGCTTGCGACGCTTGCGCGGGTACCACGCGGGCTTTGGCTTTCTGCTTAGCCAAAGGCCAGCTCGTCGGGAGATTCAAGCGGGGTGCCGCAGACACGGCAGATCACTGCGGAGCAGTCGCCGCAAACCAGCGGATCGGTGACGACGCGAGCGCAGTTCGGGCACCACAGGTCGTCGCTTGCCGGAGTTGCAGGCTGCGTGGAAGAAGCATCGGCGGTCATGCAGGGTTGAGCCTAGCAGGTATATGGGGTGCAGGTGAAGCCGGCGTGCGTCGTTTGCAGTCTCTGGTAGCATCGCAGCGTGAGCAGCGTTTACAAGCTGGAGAATGCAGGCCGCAATATCTTTCGCACACTACTGGCTGTGCTGCTTGCTGCAGCTCTCGTTCTCTGGCTCGTAAGCCCTGCGCTGTCTCAGACGCACTCGGCGTCTGCCTGGGCGCTTCCGGTTGTACTCCTGATCTTCGCTGCGGTTGCGCTGCTGCTGTTTGTACGCCGTCTTGAAGAAGAGGAGCCGCGATCCGCGCAGAAGTTCATTGCCTGTTGCGCCCGCTTCCAGCGTCCCCCGCCTCCGGTACTCGCATAACCACGTTCTCTCTCAATGACGGCGCCAGCTTGTTCGCGCCCGTGCGGGAGTGTGTTTCACGCGAGATTTCCGAAAGGGATTGGATGGTATGTCGGACTCTACTACTGGCCCGATTGGCCTTATCGGGCTGGGACTTGTTGTCATGCTGGGAGCGTTCTGGCTGCAGCGGCTTCGCTGGAGGCGGCGTCGGCGTAAAGGCAGGCGAGGTCATCTGCCCAGTATCGGAGCGCTGGGACTTGCGCTCCAGAATCTTCAGCTCTTCGTGCATCCGAGCACGGAATACACGATCGAAGAGCGCCTGAAAGAAGCGGCGGATAAGGAGGATGACGGGGATACAGCAGATCCGGCGAAGCACCTGGAACGCCAGTTGAGGCGCGTTCGCCGGGGAGAACGGCTGGATGTTCTTACTGCGAAATTACCCGATGAAGTGGAGTCACGTTAACCAAGCTGTACGAGCACATCATCCCCTTCGACGCGTACCGGGTAGACGGCAACGCGTGCGAGCGGGGAATGCGCGGCTGCGCCCGTTTTCAGATCGAAGGCCCAGGCGTGCCAGGGGCAGACCACCGTGCCATTTTCGACAATGCCCTGGCCGAGCGGACCGCCGCGATGCGGGCAGGCGTTATCGACGGCGTGGATTTCGCCGTTCACCTGCGCGATGCAGAGGACGCGGTTTCCACAGACGGCCTCGCGGGCTTCGCCTTCGGCGGGGAGTTCAGAGCGGCTGAGGATGCGGATCGATTCAGACATACTACGGGTGTGTTCCTTCTTGCCAGGGCCGCGGAGTGGCGCGGCCGGCGTTTCTGTGTCGGTTAATACTTTACGATTTTTGCGAAAGACTGCGGATCGAGGCTGGCGCCTCCGACCAGGGCTCCATCGACCTCGGGTTGGTTGAGCAGGGCGCAGGCGTTCTCCGGCTTCACCGACCCGCCGTAGAGAATGCGGATGCGGTCGGCTGTTTGCCGTCCCAGCAGATGCGCGACCTGAGTGCGGATATGGAAGTGCGCCAACCCAGCTATTTCAGGCGTGGCGGTTTTGCCTGTGCCTATGGCCCAGATGGGTTCGTAGGCGATGATGAAGCTCTCCGCGGCGTGCGGGACGACGCCCTTCAGCGCCTCCTGGCAATGCCGTAGAAGCACTTCCTCGGTCTTGCCGGCATCGCGCTCTTCGAGCGTTTCGCCCATGCAGAGAACGGGCGTAAGGCCGTGATGCAGGGCGGCATGGAGCTTCTTGTTGATGATCTCGTCCGTTTCGCCGAAGTACTCACGGCGCTCGGAATGCCCGAGCAGCACATGCGTCGCGCCGAGGGCCTTGATCATGGAAGGCGAGATTTCCCCGGTGTAGGCTCCCTCTTCGGCGTAATGCATGTTCTGCGCGCCCACGGAGACATTGCTGCCCTTGGTCGCAGCAATGGCGACCGAGAGATCGACGTAAGAAGGGAAGAGCAGGATCTCGTCGCGCTTATGGTTGGCGACGAGAGGAAGAAAGGCTTGAAGGAACTCCTGCGCCTGTGCGGGAGTTTTGTACATTTTCCAGTTGGCCGCAATGACGGGCTTACGCATCAGTGTTCGATCCCCTATCCAGGCGCCGCGGCTCCTCCGGTGGTGAAAACCTGAAGCGGCGTCGCGTGACAGTATACGCAACGCCGCTGTGGCTTTTGCTATTTCGAAGCCGAACTACTTGTTCGTGAGCGCTTCGACGCCGGGGAGCTTCTTGCCCTCGAGAAACTCGAGCGAGGCGCCTCCACCTGTTGAGATGTGTGTGATCTGCTCAGCGACTCCTGCTTTCTTCACCGCGGAGACAGAATCGCCGCCGCCGACGATAGAAACCGCGTCCTGATTTGCGGCAACCGCTTCGGCGATGGCGTTGGTGCCCACCGCGAAAGCAGGGAACTCGAAGACGCCCATGGGGCCGTTCCACACGATGGTCGAGGCTTCCGCGACTTCCTTGGTGAAGAGGTCTATGCTCTTGGGGCCGATATCGAGGCCTTCCCAGCCAGTTGGATACTCGCCGGTGCCATCGTAGATCTTCGTCTTGGCGTCGGGCGCGAACTTGTCGGCGATGACGTTATCGACGGGCAGGAGCAGCTTGACGCCCTTGGCCTCGGCCTTGGCGAGGGTTTCCTTCGCCAGCTCGACCTTATCCGCCTCGAAGAGCGAGTTGCCGATTTCGCGGCCGAGCACCTTGTGGAAGGTGTAAGCCATGCCGCCGCCGATGATGAGAGCGTCGACCTTGTTCAGCAGGTTCTCAATGACCTTGATCTTGTCCGAAACCTTGGAGCCGCCGAGGATGGCGACGAAGGGGCGAGCCGGCTCTTCCAGAGCCTTGCCGAGGTAGTTCAGTTCCTTCTCCAGAAGGAGGCCGGCGGCGGACTGCTTCACGAAGTGCGTGATGCCTTCCGTCGAGGCGTGGGCGCGGTGGGCGCTGCCGAAGGCGTCGTTCACATAGATCTCACAGAGCGAGGCGAGCTGCTTTGCGAACTTCGGATCATCGGCCTCTTCTTCGGCATGGAAGCGAAGGTTTTCGAGGAGGAGAACCTGGCCGGATTCGAGCTGGCGTGAGAGCTCGGTGGCGATCTCCCCAACGCAATCAGGCGAGAACGCAACGTTCACCTGTTCGCCGAGATGGTGATCGAGCAGCTGGCGCAGGCGGTCGACGACCGGGCGGAGGCTGTACCTGGAGCTGGGTTTGCCCTTGGGGCGGCCAAGATGCGAGGCAAGGATGAGCTTGGCCTTGTGGCGCAGCGCGTACTCAAGGGTGGGCAGCGTCTCACGAATGCGCGTGTCGTCGGTGATCTCCGAGCCATCCTCGCTGAGAGGAACATTGAAGTCGACGCGGATGAGGACGTGCTTGTGGGTGAGGTCGAGATCACGGATGGAGAGTTTTGCCATTTTTCGAACCGCTTTCCTTGAAAGATTTCGTCGGGGATGAATCAGGCGCGATCGAGGACGGCGTCGGCCTCGATTTCGACACGCCATGCGGGATTCAGAAGCTGGGCGACTACGACCATGGTAGCTGCTGGACGGATGGTGGAAAAGAACTCGCCGTGAGCGCGGCCTACCTCTTCCCAATCTTCGACGCGGGTGAGGTAGATGCGGGTGCGGACGACGTCTTCGAGGCGTGCTCCGGCGCGTTCCAGCACGTCGCGGATAATGCCCAGGGTGTGGCGGGTCTGAGTGGCGGGATCGGCATCGTCTGCGCCGACCGGGCCAGTGCCCGAAACATGCACAGTGTTGCCGACGCGCACCGCGCGTGAGAAGCCGATGATCGGCTCGTAGGGTGATGTTCCTGCGAACTTGGTACGTTCTTGCATCGGTCCTTATGCTGGCTGCCCCTGCAGCCGGATGGCAGCAGGGGCAGATGGTTCAAGAACGGGGTGAGAGCCGGTGGACTACAGGCCCTTCTTAGCGACGAAGAGGATCAGGTCGCGGACGCGGTTCGAGTAGCCCCACTCGTTGTCATACCAGCTGATGACCTTGACCGAGCTGCCGACAACCTTGGTCAGCGGCGAGTCGACGATCGAGGAGCGGGCGTCGCCCTTGAAATCGCTCGAGACAAGCTCGGCCTTCTCGAAGCCGAGGATGCCCTTGAGCTCGCCTTCGGAGGCGGCCTTCAGCGCGGCGTTGACGGATTCGATGGTGGCTGGCTTCTCGGAGATGAAGGTGAGGTCGACGACCGAGACGTTCGGCGTTGGGACGCGGATGGCGAAGCCGTCCAGCTTGCCGGCCATCTCGGGGATGACGAGCTTGAGGGCCTTGGCGGCGCCGGTGGAGCTGGGGATCATGTTGATCGCGGCAGCGCGGGCGCGGCGCAGGTCCTTGTGCGGGAAGTCGAGGATGACCTGGTCGTTAGTGTAGCTATGGATCGTCGTCATGATGCCGGAGACGATGCCGAACTCAGCGTGCAGAACCTTGACCACGGGCGCGAGACAGTTCGTGGTGCAGGAGGCATTCGAGATGATGTGGTGCGCGGCCGGGTCGTACTTCTCCTGGTTCACGCCGAGGACGACGGTGATGTCCTCGTTCGTCGCGGGAGCCGAGATGATGACCTTCTTGACCGAGCCCTGGAGGTGCGCCTTGGCCTTGGTGCCGTCGGTGAAGATGCCGGTCGACTCGACGACGATTTCGGCGCCGGTCGAGGTCCAGTCAAGCTTGGCAGGGTCGCGCTCGGCGAAGACCTTGATGGTCTTGCCGTCGACGGTGATCGAGTCGGCTGTCGAGGTGATCTCGTTCTTGAGGTTGCCGAGGATGGAATCGTACTTCAGCAGGTGCGCGAGCGTCGCGGGGCTGGTGAGGTCGTTGACTGCGACGATTTCGATGTCGGGGTTGCCCAGGGAGGCGCGGAACACGTTGCGCCCGATGCGGCCGAAGCCGTTGATTCCAACCTTAACTGCCATGGAAACGGATCTCCTTGCGTGATGATTGCGATTGACGGTGAAACGAAAGCAGTTTGGACTGGCAGCGATGGGAAATCGCTGTAGTCTCTCAAGTCCCGATGCTAGCATCGCAGCCCATCGGCTGCATAAGAAATCGCTATAGGGCGGCGATATAGCCCATATGCGCGGAGAGCGTTGCCGAGCTAGGCACCGGAGCGTTGCAGCTGCGGCAAGTCTGTGTTAAACCCTGAGTTATGCGCGAATGGATGCGCGAGAAAATGAGAAGACGTTCCAAGCGTGGACCGAACAATTCCGAGTCCACAGGCAAGATCGGACAGGAGATCCCTGCGAACCAGCCGGCGCCCTTGCGCCCGTCCTACGAGTCGCCCGCCACAGTGCCGGCAGCTCAGGCGGAAGACTGGACAGATGAGCCGGAGACTCCTGAAGCGGCGCTGGCCATTGAGCCCGCCGAAGAGGTGACGCCCGAGTCTGCTGAAGAAGTTCCTTCCGAGGCGCTGGGCGATCCCGTCACTGAAGCGACAGGCAAGCTCGTCGTGGAAACACAGCCGGAATCGCCATCGATTCCTCCGCCGGAGCCGCAGGCTGCCGCGCAGCATACAGGCCAGGCAAAAGCGCCGAAGGGCTTCGTCGTGCTGACGATCGGCCTTCCCGGGTCCGGTAAGACAACATGGTTCAAGCGCCGTGGCGTGACGCCACTGTCCTCGGACATGCTGCGCAATATCCTGTTCGACGACATCACCGAGCAGCGCTACCAGGGGCTGGTGTTTTCTACGCTGCGCTCGCTGCTGCGGGCCAGGCTGATCGCGAAGATGCCCTGGAACTACGTGGATGCGACGAACCTGTCGCCCCATGAGCGCCGGCAGTGGATCAAGATGGCGAAGAGCTTTGGCTATGACGTGCAGGCCGTGTTCTTCGATGTTCCGCTCGAGATCTGCATGGAGCGCAACAGCCGCCGTGAGCGCGTGGTGAGCGACGAGGTCATGAAAAAGATGGCCGAGCGCCTCCGTCC
Organism: Silvibacterium sp.; assembly: GCF_047605705.1. Classification (NCBI taxonomy): domain Bacteria; kingdom Pseudomonadati; phylum Acidobacteriota; class Terriglobia; order Terriglobales; family Acidobacteriaceae; genus Silvibacterium; species Silvibacterium sp. The sequence goes on from NZ_JASGFD010000011.1 coordinate 59,012, forward strand.
GCCCTCTTTCAAGGAAGGCTTCTCGAAGATTGTCGTGGTTCGCGTGAAGAGCCCGGCTGCGCCGGAAGCTCCTTCGGAGCCGCTACAGGCGTAATCGAACGACACAATCTGAAAACAGCCGGGTGAAAGCCCGGCTGTTTTCATTTCAGGCGACTCTGCCGATGCGGGGTGTTTCGACGGGTCGCCCGGTATTCCATGCCGCGAGCGCCGGGCGGGCGTCATGCAGCCGGGCAAGCAGAATCTGCTCCAGGATCAGCGTGGAGCAGCAGACCGTGTAGGGGATTAACTCGCCGAAGACACGGGTTTCCACCAGGATGCCGTAGACGAACATAAAGAGCGTCCAGACTGGAAGAATCCACAGCCATGCGCGGAGCCGGGCGTCGGTGATCCGGCGATGCATGACGATAACAAAGAGCAGCATGTAGGCGGAAGCCGAGAGCAGCTGTGGCCATGCCTGCGGCAGTACAAGGGACTTCACGTTCCAATTGAGGCGCGGATAGAACTCGGAAGCATTGTGCGCAAAATGGTGGCGCACCAAGTATTGCCAGCCGATCCAGAAAAGGCTGAGCGGTAGCACCACCGCGAGCGAGCGCGGAGCGAAGAGCTTTCGCCAGCGGATCGGGCCGTTCGCGCCGGGGCGCAACTCGACAGCTTCGTTGATAAGAAAAAGCGGGAGCAGGAGCAGCGTCGTTTCGCGGTTGATGGTCGCTACGAGAAAGAGTCCGACGAACCACCCTACAGGCCTGCGGAAGTAGAGCAGATAAAGTCCTGCGGAGAAAAACGCGAGGCTGGGTAGATCGTAGATGAAGCGAAAATTCTGCACCGTGTGCATGACGTACGTCGCGGCGCAGGCGACCAGAAACAGCGGATAGACGAGCGGCGTGAGCAGTCCGTGGCGGGAGCTAGCCCGGTAGATCCGCGTCGTGAAATAGCCGGCCAGAAGCAGACAGATCACGTTGATGATGGCCTGCAGGATAACCTCCGGAGCGACAGGCCGTGGAAACCAGAAGCTCGAAACGCGGAAGAGATGCCCCCAGGCACGCAGCACCACGCTCGTGTGAGACAGGCGCATGGGTAGCATCATAAGCAACCTGCCCTGAAAGGGCATGCGCTCGTGCCCTTGTTCATAGAGCGCGGTGTTGATGTAGGGATGCGTGAGCCAGAAATAGCACCAGGCAAACTGGATCGTCGCCAACAGATAGACAGCGCCGAGGAGGATACGCTTACGCGAAATGAGAATAGACGCGACCAGGGCCGGCATCGGGTGGATTGCTCCTTTTCACCGGATGCCGTGCGACGCGGGCCTGACGTCTTCTCCGATCTGACGCGTTGGATGGGCGCAGGGCGGAAGGAGGTTGCAGTGGCTTATGCGATGACCGGAGCGTGGGACACGCCCGCAAGTCCGAAGACTCTCTGATAGCGTTCGACCTCGGCGGCGGGTCCCATCGCTTTTTCGAAGTTGTCCGAGAGCTTGACCGCCGGATGTCCCGCAGCATCGTTCAGCTTGCAGACTAAGCTGATGGGGTCGAAGCCTTCCGTCCCCTGGGGGTTGCAGTCGCGGAAATCATTCGTCAGCAGTGTGCCCCATCCGGCGCTGAAGCGGATACGCCGCTCGGGCAGCCACTTGCTCTGATCCTCAAAGTCGGCCGCGGTGCGGAAGTCGGCCGGTGTGGCGCCGCTCAGGATGCGTCCGGAGAAATACGCGTGAAGGCCGAGGATCTGGTCTACATCGAGGGCGTCCGATGCGATGAAAAGCTTCTGGCGTGGGTCGCGCCCACGAGACTCGAGCCACGCAATAAATTCGTCGCCGGCTGTGTAGGGATCCTTGCTGTCGGCACGCTGGCCGGTCCAGTCCGCAACCCAGTCCGGAGCGCCCTTGAGGAATTGCGTGGTGCCGAAGGTGTCCGGCAGAAGGATAAGCAGTTCCTTGTGGTAGGTCTGCTGCCAGAGATCGAGAAGGCGATATTGGGATGCCTTCAGCGCTTCGTCGCTGCCTGCCATCGCAGCCATGGCCATGGGCAATTCGTGGGCGTTGGTACCAATCGCTTCGAGATCGTGCTTGTACGCAAGGTACGTGTTCGATGTGCCGGTGAAGTGCGTGCCGAGAACATCGCTCATGGCACGGACAACATATTCCTGCCAGAGGAAGCTGTGACGGCGGCGGGTGCCGAAATCGGAGACACGCAGGCCGGGCACGCCGCGCAGTCGGGCCATCTTTTCCCAGAGTCGCGTCTTGGCGCGCGCGTAGAGAATGTCGAGATCGAGTTCGCTGAGCGGCTTGAGGCTGGCGCGGGTCTTGAGCTCGCTCACGATGGAGAGGATATAAATTTCCCACATCGTGGTTTGCACCCAGGGGCCGTGAAAGGTCAGGTGGAACTGGCCGTCGACGACAGAGAGCTCGTAATCAGAGAGGTGGAAGTCGTTCTCGAGCCACGCGAGAAACGCAGGCTCGAACATCCCCTGGCGCCCGTAAAAGGTGTTGCCTGCGAGCCAGATTAATTCCGACTTGCGGAAGCGGAGCTTGCGCACCTGATCGAGCTGCGCGCGCAGCTCTTCGGGCTCAATGACCTCGGCGAGGTGGACATGCCGCGTGCGATTGATCAGCGAAAACGAGGTATCGACGGCAGGGAAATGCTTCCAGATGAATTGCAGCATCAGAAGCTTGTAGAAATCCGTGTCGAGCAGGGAGCGGGTGATCGGATCGAGCTCCCAGTTGTGATTGTGCGCGCGCCGGGCGAGATTGATGATCACGGTATATTCACTTTACTGCAACGGCCATCTTAAGCTGGTTCTGCAGCGGGCATGAGCGTGCGATGAGTGCAGCCATTGAGTTTCGGGATGTGACGTTGACGGTATCCGGTGGCCGGGTGCTGCTCGATGGCGTCTCGTTCGCTCTCGAGGAAGGGACGACCACGGCGCTGCTCGGACGCAGCGGTTGCGGCAAGACAACGCTGCTGCGTACAGTGAACGGCATGGCTCGGCCTGCCTCCGGCCAGGTGAGAGTCTTCGGCGAGGACGTGCAGGCGGCGGACCTGATCGCGCTGCGGCGCGGCATCGGTTATGTGATCCAGGAAGCGGGGCTCTTTCCACACTTCACCGTGGAGCGGAATGTCGGCGTGGTTCTCGAATGCGAGGGCCGTCCGCATCACGAGCGCAGAGAGCGGAGCCACGCGATGCTGAAGGCCGTCGGCCTTGATCCTGAGACCTATGCGAAGCGGCGTCCGCGTGAGCTCTCCGGCGGCCAACGGCAACGTGTGGGATTGGCGCGGGCGCTCGCAGCAGAGCCGCGGCTTCTGCTGATGGACGAACCCTTCGGTGCGCTCGATCCACTGACGCGGGCCGAGATGCAGGAGATGCTCCGCGGACTGCTGCGCAGTGTGAAGAAGACGGTTCTGCTGGTAACGCATGATCTGGATGAAGCGCTCTACCTTGCAGACCGCATTGTGCTGCTGGCCGAAGGCCGTCTGATTGCGAATCTCACTGCGAAGGAATTCCTCGGCTCGCAGGAGCCTGCGGTGCAGGCGTATGTGCGGGCATTCCGGCGAGGCGAGCGGGAAGCGGCCGGAGCAAAGGTCCATACCTCGAATGAATTTTGCGAGGGAGGTCCCGCATGACGAGCTTCCTCGCGCAATACGGCGAAGAGATCTGGTTGTTAAGCCTCGAGCATCTTTGGTTAACGGGCGCGGCGATGCTTTTTGCAACGGCGATTGCAGTGCCGCTGGGGATATGGCTGGCGAATTCGCCGCGCTGGGCAAAGGTCGTGCTTGGCCTAGCGAATGTGCTGCAGACGATTCCGTCGCTTGCGATGTTCGGCTTTTTGTTGCCGTTGCCGTGGCTGGGCGAGCGGGCTGCACGGATCGCCATCGTCGCGCTCACTGCGTATGCGTTGTTGCCCATCGTCCGCAACACCTATGCCGGAATCCGAGGGATCGATCCCGCGACGATCGAGGTGGCGCATGCGCTGGGCCTCACACGGAGGCAGCGGCTGTTCAAGGTGGAGCTGCCGCTGGCGGCAGCGTTCATTCTGGCGGGACTGCGGACGGCGACGGTGACCTGCGTGGGCATCGCGACGATTGCCGCAGCCGTCGGCGCAGGCGGGCTGGGCGAGCTGATTTTTCGCGGCGTGGCCTCGGTCGACAACCGGCTGGTGCTGGCGGGGGCTATTCCGGCTGCGTTGCTGGCCCTGCTCGCGGATGGAGGCCTGGGGCTATTGGAGCGCTGGTTGCAGGTCGGCAAGGCATGAAGCGCGGATTTGTCGCCATTGCGGTTACGTTTCTTCTTACGTTGGCGGGCTGTTCGCCGCCGCGCCCCGACTATCCGGTAATTGGAGCGAAGAACTTCACCGAACAGGTTGTACTTGGGGAATTGCTGGCTCAGGAGATCGAAGCTAAATCTCACCTCAAGGTGGAGCGGCGTTTTTATCTCGCCGGCAGCTACATTTGCCAGCAGGCACTCGAAGCCGGGCGAATCGATGGGTATGTCGAGTACACGGGAACTGCGCTCACCGCGATCCTGAAACAGCCGGTCGCGAAAGACCCAAATGCCGTGCTGGCTACGGTGACACGGCTTTATGCGCAGCGTTACCAGGTTGAGGTCGGGCCGCCTCTGGGCTTCGAAAATACATTCGCCATGGTGATTCGCGGAGACGACGCAAAGCGGCTGGATATCTCCACGCTGAGTGAAGCCGCAAAATATACGCCGCAGTGGAAGCTCGGTGTCGGATACGAATTCGAGCAGCGGCCTGACGGACTCCCCGGGCTGAGCAAGGCCTACGGACTGCGCTTCGATGGTCCTCCGCGCACGATGGATCTGGGACTGCTCTACCGCGCGCTGAATGCGCACCAGGTGGACATGATCGCAGGGAATTCTACCGATGGTCCTATCGCCGCATTTGGACTGAAGACGCTTGCAGACGACCGATTCTATTTCCCGCCCTATCAGGCGGTGCCGCTGATCCGGCAGGAGGCACTGCGGCGATGGCCGCAGATCCAGGTTGCGCTCGATGCGCTCAAAGGAAGGATCACCGCAGAGGAGATGCAATCGATGAACGAACAGGTGGATGGCGAGCATCATGATCCGGCGATCGTGGTGTCAGAGTTCCGCAAGCAGAAAGGCCTGTAATAGTGAAAGTAATACTTCAAGAAAATCTGCCCGAGCCGTGGCTGCGGGGAACGAGAACGGATGTGCCTGCGGTAGTGCGAGGCGTTCTGCATGCACTCGACCTTGCACGGGAAGATGTTCGGCGAGCCTGTGGCGGGCTGGGTACGGAGCAGTTGCATGGCTCGCCTTTTGGACTGACGCCGATCGCCTATCACCTGCGCCACATTCCTCGGAGCCTCGATCGCCTGCTCACCTATGCAGAGGGCGAGGGCCTGAGCGATACGCAACTTGCTTTGCTCAGGGAGGAGAATCAGCCGGAAGTAGATCGCGCACTCCTGATTCGAGAATTTCAGGCAGGGATTGACTCTGCAGAAGCAAGAATTCGACAGTTTATCGGGGCCGATCTTGAAAAAGCGAGAAGTGTAGGGCGCAAGGGACTTCCGACAACGATTGGCGGCTTGCTGGTTCATCTTGCCGATCACACGCAGAGGCACGTAGGACAGATCGTAACGACCGCGAAGGTGATTCGAAACGGTGGGGCGGTTTCCGGCTGAGATCTTTCGATCTCAGCCGGAATGGGGCCTGCTCATCTGCTCACAGGAAGAGCGGTGCGAGCACAAGGGTCACTGTTGCGAGGAGTTTGATGAGCACGTGAAGTGACGGCCCGGCCGTGTCCTTGAATGGGTCACCTACGGTATCGCCCACGACCGCCGCCTTGTGCGCCTCGGAGCGTTTGCCCCCATGGGCTCCCGTCTCGATGTACTTCTTGGCGTTGTCCCATGCGCCGCCACCGTTGTTCATGAGCATGGCCAGCAGAATGCCGCTGATGGTTCCTACCATAAGGAGCGCCGCCACGGCTTCCGCGCCGCTGAGATTCACCGGATGGCCGTTGATTGCCGGGTGGTCCGCAAAGTTCGTGGGATTATATTCCGAACCGAAATAGCGGAAGATCAATCCCACGGCGAGCGGCATACCCACGGCCAGGATCCCGGGCAGCACCATCTCTTTCAGGGCCGCGGTCGTCACGATGCGGACGCAGCGGCCGTAGTCCGGGTGCGAGGTGCCCTGCATGATGCCGGGATTCTCCTTGAACTGCGCGTGGACATCCTCGATGACGGTCTGTGCGGCGCGGCCAACGGCCTTGATCGCCAGCGAGGAGAAGAGGTACGTGAGCATTGCCCCGAGGAGAGCTCCTGCGAAAACAGGAACCGAGGCGAGATTAACGTTGGAGAAGGTCCATGCGGGCGATAAGGTGCCTCCCGCCGCCGCAACCCGTTGGGCCACAATGTCGTGGATGGTGGCCAGGTAAGCGGAAAAGAGCAGGAATGCTGCGAGCGAGGCCGAGCCAATGGCGTATCCCTTGGTGAGAGCCTTGGTCGTGTTGCCGGCTGCGTCGAGCTTATCGGTCTTCTCGCGGACGGACTCCGGCTGATCGCTCATCTCGATGATGCCGCCTGCGTTGTCGGTGATGGGGCCGAAGGTGTCCATCGCGAGAATATAGGCTGCGGACGACAGCATGCCCATGGTCGCGATCGCGGTACCGTAGATGCCTTTCGCGTAGGCGTTGATCGAGGTTACGTCGGCAAGCCCGCGGACTCCGAACCAGTAGCTCAGGAGCAGCGCGGCACAGATGACGACCACCGGGATAGCCGGTGTCTCCATGCCCACGGCTATGCCCTGGATGATGTTGGTCGCCGGGCCGGTTGTCGACGCGATGGCGATGTTGCGGACGGGGCGGAAGCGCGTCTCGGTGTAATACTCCGTAATGCGGACGAAGAGGAAAGAGGTCGCGATGCCGCAGATGCCGCTGCCCAGCAGCCACCAGCGCGCGCCGAGCATGAAGTAAATCGCGGCAGCGAAGCCCGCGAGCGCGAGGAGCGTGGTGACGTAGTAGCCGCGATTGAGGGCATGCATCGGATCTTCGTCTTCGCCGCTATGCACGGTGCTGACTCCGATGATGCTGGCGACCACATTGATGGCCTGCACGATGAGTGGAAAGAGAATCCCTTTAAGCCCGAAGACTGGATAGAGCGCAGCGCCGAGGATCATAGCGCCGACGTTTTCCGCCGCTGTTGATTCAAAGATATCCGCGCCGCGACCTGCGCAGTCTCCGACGTTATCGCCGACCAGGTCGGCAATCACCGCAGGGTTGCGAGGATCATCTTCAGGGATTCCGGCCTCTACCTTGCCGACTAGATCGGCCCCTACGTCCGCAGCCTTGGTATAGATGCCGCCTCCGAGCTGTGCAAAGAGCGCGACCAGCGAGGCGCCGAAACCGAAGCCTACAAGCTGGTAGGGCGCGTGCCGGGGATCGTGAAGGCCTCCGAAGGCCAGGAAGAGAGTGCCTACGCCGAGCAGCGAGAGACCGACGACGACGAGGCCGGTGACCGCTCCGCCGTGCAGAGCGAGTTGGAGCGCCTTGCCGAGGCTGGTTCGGGCTGCGGCGGCCGTGCGGATGTTGGCGCGGATCGAAACCCACATGCCGGTTTGCCCGGAAAGCGCAGAGCAGGCGGCTCCGATCAGGAAGCTGATGACGACTCGGTTTGCGTCCGGAGCAGTGAGTGGGGAGATTCGGTAACCGATATAAAGGATGATTGCGAGACCGATGGCAATCAGGGCGATGGTGCTGTACTGGCGCTTCATGAAGGCTTCCGCGCCCTGCCGGATCGCCTCCGAGATGCGGCGCATTTCAGGTGAGCCGGAGTCAGAGCCGAGAACGGAGCGCGCGAAGAAAAAGGCGGCAATCAGCCCCAGAACTCCAAGGGAAAGGGCAATCCAGAGAAAAAGCTGGTCGTGTTCGGAAATCGGCTCTGGAGAGAGAACACCGGTCTGCCACAAGGCTACCGGGGAAAAAGATGGCATGCTTCCGCTCCCGATGACGCGTGAAATGTTGTACTGCGCAAGGCTCCACCCTGAAATAGAAACCGGTTCGTAATGGCTTCTACCCTGACAGAACGCGCATTAGAGCATGAGTGGAAAACCGCGGTCAATGTCGCTGGATATGGAAAGACAATCACTTGTGAACTTCTATAGGAGGTGGAGGCGCATCGGCGACGGTTGTTGCGTCATCTAATGGGAGCGAATCCGGCGGACTTTCCTGGAGCCTGCCCGGTGCTGTACAACCGGGGTGCCTTTCGCGTAAGAAAGAAGAGGTTATTTCTAGTTTCCGGAGAGGAGAAACGATGGCGCGTAGTACAGCCTCAGCATCAGAACGGAGCAGGACAACGCCATCGGCGACTCTCCCTACATCTCTTTCCCCAGATCAGCTCGTTTCGATTTACCGGCTGATGTATCTCTCGCGCCGCGTAGACGACCGCGAAATCCTGCTGAAGCGCCAGCAAAAGATCTTCTTTCAGATTTCGGCTGCCGGCCATGAGGCACTGCAGGTGGCTGCAGGCGTCGTTCTCAAGCCGGGCTACGACTGGTTCTTTCCGTACTATCGGGACCGCGCCCTCTGCCTGGCCCTCGGCGTAACCGCGGAGGAGCTTCTGTTACAGGCCGTAGGCGCAGCGGCAGATCCCGCCAGCGGTGGCCGGCAGATGCCTGCGCACTGGGGCAGCACCGCGCACAATATCGTGTCGCAGTCCTCCTGCACGGCCTCGCAGTGCCTCCACGCGGTCGGTTGCGCGGAAGCTGGACGGTATTTTTCCCAGCGTCCCGAGATTGCAGCCAAGCACGAGGGCGACTATCGCCAGTGGAAGGATGTGACCTTCCACGGTGATGAGGTCGTGTATATGTCGGTCGGTGAAGGCTCAACCTCTCAGGGCGAGTTCTGGGAGTCGCTGAATACCGCCTCGAATGCGAAGCTGCCGGTTATTTTCGTGGTCGAAAATAACGGCTACGCTATCTCAACGCCGGTCGAAGTCAATACGCCTGGCGGCAATATTTCGACGCTCGTCGCGAACTTTCCGAACTTTCATTTCGCCGAGATCGACGGCACTGACCCGGTTGTGTGCGTGAAGGCCTTTGAAGAAGCCGCGGCGTGGTGCCGTGCAGGAAATGGTCCTGCGTTTATCCACGGACATGTGATTCGGCCGTACTCGCATTCGCTCTCGGACGATGACAAGCTCTACCGTCCGGATAGCGAGCGCGAGTCTGACGCCCTGCGCGATCCCCTCTCGAAGACGCAGATGCTGCTGCTGCGCGAGGGCATCCTCGATGCGGAGGGCATCAACAAGCTGGAGCGGGAAGTCGACGAAGAAGTACGCCAGGCGGCAGACCGCGCCGTGCGTGCCCCGCTGCCGGAGCCCACGAAGGCCGCAATCCTGAAGCACGTCTACTCGGAAGACTACGATCCGACTTCGCCTGCTCTCCAGACCGCGCCTGCACGCACGGCCGACAGTCAGGAGCGCACCATGGCCGACCTGATCAACGCCTGCCTGCGCGACGAAATGCGCCGCGACGAGCGCATTGTGATTTTTGGCGAAGACGTGGCCGACGCTTCCCGCGAAGAATATCTCAAGCAGGGCGCGGTGAAGGGTAAGGGCGGAGTCTTCAAGCTGACTGCTGGCCTGCAGACAGAATTCGGCGGAGAACGCGTCTTCAATTCGCCGCTGGCGGAAGCCAATATTGTCGGACGCGCTCTGGGCATGGCGGCGCGCGGCATGAAGCCCGTGGTCGAGATCCAGTTCTTCGATTACATCTGGCCTGCGATGCATCAGCTGCGCAATGAGCTGCCGGTCCTGCGCTGGCGCTCCAACGGAACCTGGTCTGCGCCGGTGGTGGTTCGTGTTCCAATCGGCGGCTATCTTACCGGCGGATCGGTCTATCACTCGCAGTCGGGTGAGAGCATCTTTACGCATACGCCGGGCATGCGCGTGGTCTTTCCGTCGAACGCGTTGGACGCGAACGGCCTGCTGCGTACGGCGATTCGTTGCGACGACCCGGTGCTGTTCCTCGAACACAAGCGGCTGTATCGCGAAACCTATGGCCGCGCGGCGTATCCAGGGCCGGATTACATGATCCCCTTCGGCAAGGCAGCGAAGGTGCGCGAGGGCAAGGACCTCACAGTGGTGACCTACGGCGCAGTCGTCCCGAGAGCGCTGCAGGCTGCTCAGAAGGCGGAGCGCGAACACGGCATCCAGACTGAGATTCTCGATCTGCGCACGCTCAATCCGTACGACTGGGAGGCGATTGCCGAAAGCGTCCGCAAGACGAGCCGTGTCATCGTCGCTCACGAAGATATGCAGAGCTGGGGCTTCGGCGCGGAGATTGCAGCGCGCATCGCGGACGAGCTATTCCTCGATCTTGACGCTCCGGTAAAGCGCGTGGCCTCTATGGACACCTTTGTCGCCTACCAGCCAATCCTGGAGGATGTCATCCTGCCCCAGCCGGAAGATATTTACAAGGCGATCGTTGATCTGCGAGCGTTCTAAGCGAGACTGCTAATTCAAGCCGGCGGCGCGATGGTCGTCGCCGGGACGCACTGAGCCGGGATGGACAGGAGGTTGTACCTCCGCCGTTCCGGCTTTTTTGTGTGGGGTGAGCTTGATGAGGGTGACGAACCCGACGAGTAGCAGTACACCCACGATGAAGATGATGATCATGGTCTGCCTCCGATCCTGCTGAAGATTTGGAGGCCTTGCCGTGCGCGTGGGGTTAGCCGCAAGATGAAATATATTCCCGTCAGCAGTTACAAATTCAGCGAACTTCTGTCGTGAACCTAGCTAGAAAGCACACACGGAGAAGCGTTTAACGCGCTGCGGCGAGCTCTTCTTCCAACTGTTGTTTCTCATGCAGGCCGGCGTAATAGCCACCGAGAGCGAGCAGCTCCTCATGGGTGCCGAGCTCGGCAATGCGGCCGCCCACCAGCACGGCGATGCGGTCGGCGTTTCGCACCGTAGAAACGCGGTGCGAAATGAGAATGGTCGTGCGGCCCTGCATCCTCTGGCGCAGCTCTTCAAGAATGCGTTCTTCGGTATAGGTGTCGACGCTGGCGAGGGCATCATCGAGGACCAGGATGCGCGGGTTGCGTACCAGTGCGCGGGCAATCGCGGAACGCTGCTTCTGTCCACCAGAAAGCGTGACGCCGCGCTCTCCGACCACGGTCTCGAAGCCCCGCGGAAACTCTTCGAACTCGCTGCGAATGTGTGCGGCCTGCGCGGCGTCAAGCATCTGCTCTACCGATGCTTCGGGCGCACCGAGCAGGATGTTTTCGCGAATCGTTTCGCTGAAGAGGAAGGTCTCCTGCGGCACAAAACCGATGCTCTCTCGCAGCGTGTCGAGCGGATATTCGCGGATGGGATGTCCATCGATGAGAACGGAACCTTCCGGAGCGTCGTAGAGACGTGGAATCAGATTCACCAGTGACGACTTGCCTGCTCCGGTAGGACCAACCAGTGCGAGGCTCGAGCCTGCGGGGATTGTCAACGAGACATCCTTCAGCACGGGTCTTGCGCTGCCTTCATAGCGGAACGTCAGGTGGCGAAACTCGATTTCACCCTGGATCGAATGCTCTTCCGCCAACTCGATGCGAGCGTCGCGATCATCGATGGTAGGCTCTTCGGCAAGCAGTTCATGAATGCGAGCTACCGATGCCGTGCCGCGCTCGAAGAGATTCACGACCCAGCCGAGAGCGATGATTGGCCAGGTCAGCATCAGGGTATAGGTGGCGAATGCGGTGAAATTGCCCACGCTGATCTTGTGTGAGAGCACCTCGTGACCACCGACCAGCAGCACGATCATCATGGCCAGACCGAGCGTGAATTCAAGCGTCGGCCAGAGCATACCCATCAACTGCACAAGCCGCAGACCGCGGCGGATGTATTCACGGTTGGAGCGTTCGAAGGCCTGCTTCTGAGCCTCTTCCTGCGCAAAAGCGCGGATAAGTCGCGCGGCAGAGAAATTCTCCTGCGCCTGTGCGGAGATATCCGAGAACATAGCCTGGATGCGCTCGAAACGCTCGTGAATCTTGCGGCCCATGGCCTGCACAAGGATGGAAGCCAGCGGCAGCGGGACGAGTGCAACCAGCGTGAGCCATGGGCTGATGCGCAGCAGGAAGTAGAGCGCGCCGAGCGAGAAGAGCACGGTGTTGGCGCTGTACATAATGGCCGGCCCCAGCAGCATGCGCACGGCATTCAGGTCGTTGGTCATGCGCGCCATGATGTCGCCGGTGCGGCGCTGCTGAAAGTAGGCGGCAGGCTGCTTTTCAAGCTGGAGGAAAAGATCGTTGCGCAGGTCCAGCTCAATGTCGCGCGAGATACCGATGATGATCCAGCGCGTGAAGAAGAGGAATACGCCCTTGGAGAGGGAGATCGCGATCAACAGCCCAGCGTAGAGGACGATCTTCTGGCGGGTCACACCATGATTCAGGTCATCGATCGCCGACCCGATGACGTGTGGAAAGAGGATCCACACGGCATTCGAGAGGATTGTCACCAGGCCTCCCCACATATAGCCGCGTGAGTACCGGCGCATGTACGGGAAGAGCGGTTTAAGACGCTGAAACATGGATCAAGAACTCCTTCGCGCTCTATGTCGACGAGCGCAACAGCAGGTATCCGCCTGCCAGGGCAAAGATGACATCCGGCGACCAGGCGGCGAGCACCGCTGGCAGCAGGTTCACGTCTCCCATGGCTTCAAACATGCCGGATACCACGAAATACGCAATAGCCACGCCAATCGCGACGCCGATGCCGGCCAGAGAGCCTCGCTTGCCCATGGTGAGCGCAAACGGGACGGCGAGCACCGCCATTACGAGCGTAATAATTGGATACGCGAGCTTGCGATTCAGCTGCACCTTTAAACGCATGGTGTCGAATCCGCTCTGGCTCAGATCGTGGATATAGCGCCGCAGCTCCTCGAAGTTCATTTCCGTCGCGATACGGACTTCCTTCTTGAAGTACTGGGGCTGTTCGGTGATCTCCGGGAAGGTGTTCACGTCGAAGGTGTGGTAGGTGCTGATCTCCTCGCCACCGAAGCTGCGATCCCACCCGTGCTCAAAGACCCACTCGTGCAACCGTGGCTCCCAGTGCGCGTTGGAGGCATGGATGCGGCGGGTCAGCGAGAACGTATCCCGATTGAACTCATATACGGTTACGTTGCCGAAGGTGTTCTGATCGGCGTCGAAGTACTCGTAATAAAAGATGCGGCTGGGCTGGCCCTTCTGCTGCAGGCCGAAGATCCAGTTTTGTCCTGGATGCTCCATGGTTTGCGGCGGCTTGCCCTTGATCACATTGCGCAAGGCCTCCTGCTTCCGGTTCGCCTTGGGCAGATAAGTCTCGTCAAAGGCGAAAAGGGAAGCGGCGACGATGCCGGAGATTACGATCACCGGCAGAACAATGCGATAGAGGCTGATGCCGGAGGCCTTCATCGCCGTCAGTTCGCTCGAGCGGTTCAGGAGGCCGAAGACCACGAGCACGGCAATGAGCACGCTGAGCGGCGCGATGGTGTAAATCTGGCTCGGAGCGAGGTTCAGCAGGTATTCGCCCACGATGAGCAGGGGCGTGCGGTTCTTGATGATGTCGCCCAGCAGCTCGAGGAAGGTGAAGACCAGGAGCAGCATCACGAAGGTGATGAGCACCATGCAGAAGACGCCGATGAACTGTTTGAGCACATACTCGTCGAGGATGAGCGGGAAGTGGCCGCGCGTGCTGCGTAGCCGGACCGAAGCGGTACGGCCCTTCGTGCTGGCGTTTTCGTCCTTGGTCGAAGACTTGAACCATGAGCCGATAGAGCTAACCGCCGCCAGCGCCGCGCCGCCGGTCGACATCTGGCGCAGCAGAAATACGCCGCAGATGGCGAAAATGGCATTGGCCGCCCACGCGCCTACGACTACGGAAACCTTGCCCTGACGAGCCAGCGCCGTCCCGGTATAGGACAGGATGTAGTAGAGGAAGACCAGCACGATGCTGAGCACAAAGCCCGCGCTCTTGCCGCCGCGCTTCGACGTAATACCCAGCGGAACGCCGACCAGCATCAGGACCAGGCAGGCCGTGGGGTAGGCATAACGCTTGTGCAGCTCCAGCAGGTACCACTTTCCGCCCTTGAGCTTCGAGCGGGCGAGTAGTTCGCTGTTGGTCATAGCCAGAATCGGGGACTCGCCGCGGGTGCTGTGCGAGTCTTCCTGGGGCACGAGCTGCAGTGGGAGATCCGTCTGCGAAAACGTGGAGACGGTGTAGTGATCGGGCTGATCGGGATCGGACTGATGTTCGGTGCCGTCCCTGAGGCGCATGACCGCAGCCTCGCCCTTGTGGTCGACGACCGTGGCGCTGGCGCCCGTGGTGATCTTCGGAGACGTCGGATCAGAGAGATCGGCGAGAAAAATCTGGGTCCACTCGGCCGCGCCGGAGATGGCCCGCACATTCTCTGCATAGAGAACGTAATTCTTGAAGTCTTCGTAGAAAACACGGGGCTGAACCTCATAAGAAGCCTGCGCATTTAGCAGATCGCCTTCCAGCTTCATCGAAGCGGAGGTTGCGGCCGGGGCCAGATAGAGAGAGGTGCCCAGGCCGATCAGCCAGCCGGCGATCGAGACTGTGCTCACGACACCGACAAACCGCCAGACTCCGACGCCGGAGGCGCGCATGGCTGTGATTTCGCTGTCGGAAGCGAGACGGCTGAGGCCCAGTAGAATGCCGACCAGCACCGACATGGGGATGGTCAGCGTGAACATGTTGGGCAGCATGAGGATGAAAATCTCCCCCACGACGCCCAGCGAAGAACTGTTGCGCACTATCAGCTCAAGCAGATAGTAGATGCGCGGCATGAAAAGAACGAAGGTGAAAATCGCCCCGCCAATGAGCGCGTGGGAGAGCACTTCCTTGAGGATGTAGCGAGTGAGGATGCGCACGTAACTTCTGTCCAGTCTTCAGTGTATCGTGCGCGGGCGGGTGGTTGCGGTTATGCTCCCGCTATTTCCTCGGAAGCCTCGGTCTCCGAGGGCGACTGGAAACGGTATCCCACGCCGCGAACGGTCTGGAGATAGACCGGGCGGGTCGGCTCATCTTCGAGGTAGCGGCGCAGGCGGACGATGAAATTATCGATGGCGCGGGTGTCCGTGTCCTCGTGCAGGCGCCATACCTGCTCCAGAAGCTCTTTGCGCGAGACGATGCGGCCGCGATTCTGAATAAGGTAGCGGAGCAGGTCGGCTTCCATCAGCGTGAGGTGAGTCATCCGTCCGAGCGCATAGAGTTCCAGCGATTCGAAATCGATGATCCGGCCGTCGAAGCCGAATCTTGCCGGAACATCGGTGGGCGATGCTGACGACACGGACGGCGTTTCGGCTTTTGGCCGATGCCACTGCATGCGGCGCAGCAGGCCGTTCAGGCGAGCAAGCAGGATCGAGAGGTCGAAAGGCTTGGTGAGATAGTCATCCGCTCCGGATTCGAATCCGAGGAGGACGTCTTCCGGCCGGCCTCGGGCGGTGAGGATCATCACCGGCACAAAACTCTGGCGGGCGCGCAGTTCGGCCACGACTTCAAAACCGCTTTTGCCTGGAAGCATGGCGTCAAGCAGGACAACGTCAAAGCTGTCCTCGGCAAGCCGTTCCAGCGCACCTTCGCCGTCGCCTTCGATCGATACTTCGTAACCTTCGGCCTGGAGGTTGAAGGAGAGCCCCTGCGCAAGATGGGTTTCATCCTCAACGACAAGAATGCGGGCAGCTGTGCTCACACGCTCTCCTGCCGGTGAAGCGAAGTGACCGCTGGGGCTTCCAGAGGAGTGAGGACGCGTGGCAGCTGAATGCTGATTGTGGCCCCGAGTCCGAGGCCCGGGCTCGAGGCGAAGGCGTCGCCTCCATGCTGCCGGGCGATGGTACGGACGAGAAAGAGTCCGAGGCCGGTACCCTTGGTGCGCAGGACACTGCGGTTCGGTACGCGGTAGAAGCGTTTGAAGATGCGCTTCAAGTGAGCGGAGGGGATGCCGATGCCGGAGTCCGTGACACTCAGGATGACCCAGGCGTCGTTTTCGATGCGAAGGTGAACGCGGATGTCCACGCGGGAGGAGGAATACTTCACCGCGTTGTTCAGGACATTCAGAATGATGGTTTGCAGCTCATCGGGATTGCCGCGGACGATGACCGGAATGCTCGGATCGCCGGCTTCAAGAGTGATCGACTGCGGCACGCCGGACTCCGCCTGTGCGTGGCTGCGCGACCGGGTGATGTCGATACAGGCAGAGACGAGGCTGCGCATTTCCACCGGAACACGCATCTGCTGGGAGCGAGAGCGCTGACCGACTTCGCCGGCTTTCAGCACCTGCTCGACCGTAGCCAGGAGGCGATCGCTGTCCTCGCGCATGATCCCATAGAATTTGTTGCGCGTGTCCTCGGGCAGCTCCCGGCGCTCCAGCGTCTCGAGATAAAGCCGGATGGAGGCGATAGGTGTCTTCAGTTCGTGGGTCACGGCGTTCAGGAAGGCGTCGTGGCGCTCGTTGCGGCGGACCTCACGCACCAGGAAGATGGTGTTCAGGACGACGCCGGCAATCAGGAGCACAAAAAATGGGATACCCAGCAGCAGCGGCATGAAACGCCGCCAGTTCAGGATGATCCATGTGACGTTGAGCGTGATGGCTACGCCGACCAGGCAGGCGCCGAGCACGATAAACAACACCATGTTCCGCTTTCGTCCGCTGATCCTCATAAGCGCAAAGAAGAAGCCCGCTCGGTTGATTGTACCGGGCGGGCTGATTTGTGAGGCGGCGCTGCTCAGGCGACACCGGCCGGCTTGGGATTTGCAGGATCCCAGTTGGCAACCTTGACGTCGCGGGCAAGGCCAATCTTCTTGAGGAACAGGATGCCGTAGTAGTTAGGATCGAACTCCCACCAGGTAAGGCCGTGGCGGGCAGAAACCGGATGCGCGTGGTGGTTGTTGTGCCAGCCTTCGCCGCCCGTAAACATCGCCAGCACGAAGCTGTTGCGGGATTCATCCTTGGTTTCGAAGCGGCGCGAGCCCCAGAGGTGCGTCCACGAGTTGACCAGCCAGGTGGCGTGGAGACCCAGGGTAACGCGGAGGAAGGTTCCCACCATGACACCCGACCAGCCTGCGATCCAGTACAGCGGGAAGGCCATGACCACCAGCGAGAGCCAGTGCCACTTGCTGAGCCAGACGTGGAACTTGTCGCGGGCAAGATCCGGAGCGTAGCGCGCGAGAACCGCCGTTTCGTCATGCAGCGAGAGGCCGCACAGAATCCAGCCGATGTGAGCCCAGAAGGTGCCGTCGTGCGGGGTGTGGGGATCGCCTTCGTGATCGGAGAGCTGATGGTGGACGCGATGGGTCGCGACCCAGAAGATCGGTCCGCCCTCGAGCGCCAGCGTGGCGCCGATGGTCATGAAGTACTCCACCCACTTCGGCACCTTGTAGCCGCGATGCGTAAGCAGGCGGTGATAGCACATGCCGATGCCGATGTTCGAGGAGTAGACCCACAGCACAACCGAGCAGAGGACGGCCTTCCACGAAAGCATGAAGAGTGCAGCCACAGCTCCGATGTGAAAGAGGACCATGACGATGGTCGTCGCCCATGCAATCGAACCGCTCTGTGCTTTGCGCCCGAGTTTGATCTGCGGCTTCTTGTCCGCAGGGATGGGGCGGGAGGTGGCAGTGCGGATTTCGGATTCTTCAAGTACATCAAACGGCATGCAGGTAAGTCTCTCGCAGAAGATTGAATACGCTGATTCGACCCTAACAGCGGCGCAGTGAGAAGAGGTGTAAGAGTTTTGTAATCGCGGTACGACATTTGGGGCAGGGAACAGACGTCCTGGAGGCGATCGAGAGACTCTTCTAGTGGCGCACCACGGATAGAGAAGGCGTCCGTATGCCGGAAGCAGACTGCAGTGTCTGCTCGAATGCGATTTCCGAAAAAAGCGTCTGGCGGTTGCGTCCGTTGACTTTCGCATTCGCCAGCGCGCGCTCGGCTTCGCGCAGGATCACCAGCGGTGTCCGTCCCATGCTGTGAGAGATACCGGCGCTCGCGCTGATCGTCAGCTCGTCCCGCGCAACCAGGAAGGGCTTGCCAAAGACGGTCTGGCGCAACCGGAGCGTGAAATGAGCCGCATCTTCTGAACTGGAGGCCGGCAGCGCGAAAAGGAACTCGTCTTCTCCGCAGCGGCCCACCATGTCATAGCTGCGCAGGTGCCGCCGGAAACGCGTTGCCAGTTCCTGCAGAATCTTGTCGCCGCTGTCGTATCCGTAGTCCAGATTGACCTGCGAAAAGTGGTCGATATCGACGAGCACCAATGCGAGCGGCGAGCTCTGGCGTTGGGCGCGGTCTGTTTCGGTATGCAGCATCCGCAGCAACGACTCCCGGTTCCAGAGGCCGGTAAGGGAGTCATGCTCGGCATGAAAGCGCGCGGCGTGTTGATGATGGTCGAGCTGGCGCATGAGTTCGACAGCCTGCCGCGCGACCAGGAGACGAGAGGGAAATGCGGCTGCATGAAGTGGCAGGGGCAGGCAATCCTGCATAAAAGCATCTGCGTCAAAACTCGAGCACTTCGAATCGCCCGCCATCAGAATCGTCCAGATAGCATGAGGTCCCTTTCGTACGCGGATTTCGGCGATGAGGCCTGAAGCCGTGATATCACCCGGGGCCTTTTCATCGAGGAGAAGGATCAGCGGATGTTCCGCTTCGAGCGCCAGCCGGAGAGCATCCTGCGTGTTCGTGACCCAGCGGATATGAAACGGCCCGGTCGAAAGCGCGGGGAGAATCTCATTGGCAAGCTCACTGCTGGCGGTGACAAGCAGAAGCAGTTGCGGAGGGGACACGAGCGTGAAGGAGGCTTGCGGCACAGGCTCTTTATCGGAGAGGGTGCTGCGTGGGGTGAGCGGAGCTTCGATGTGTCCTAAATCGAGGGAGAGAGGCAGGATAAGCCGGAAAAAGTACACCGAAATAGGAATTCCGTGTCGTCCCGAGTTGACAAGCCTGATTTTAAGGATCAGTATCCTGCCGTAGCGTTTCAATCTGCCTTCGCAACACTTTCCCCAAACAGGCTTTCACGCCAGGCTCTGATCGTAAGCGAGCCTTGCCGCAGTTAAGTGATTTACCCCCAATTACTTCTGGCAAGGAGTACATCTTATGCTTCCATCGATCACCACTACCCATGCGAATCCGACGCGTTTAGCGTCGTCCCACACAACTCTTCCATCCTCAGAGGTCATCTTTTGCAGCAAATGCCTGATGGCCATCGATACCGCGGCGAAGTCAGCTGGCAAGGGCAAGCGTGCAGGCCACCGCTGCCGCAGCCGGGCTGGGGTGCGTCCGGCGATTGCCGTTCCATTTAATTGATAAATCAGAGGTTAACGGAGCTCCTGGGAAACCAGGGCCATCGGCTCTCCCTCAGCCTTGCACCTATTGATTTATGGATGAAATATCCCTATAATCATAGAGTTTGTGACTTTTCCGCGAAGTAGGTTGTACGTTGTGCGCGCGGATTATTCGTACGTCACCTTACTGTGCTGAGGAAAAATACGAGATGGCAAAGCGTCGTGGCAATCCAAATTGGGGCAAGCCGGAGCCGATCGGTCCCGTCGTTCCCACTGTGACTTCATTTGAGCAGGTCGTGAAGGAGTTCAAGCTGACTCCGGATCAGTATGTTCGTTCCACGCGTTTGCGTGAGTGGGCCCGCCGTAACCGGAATTCGAAGTACATTCCGGAAGCGTTGTTGGAAGCGTGGGGATTCGAGATCGAGTCGACGCTCTAAGAAGTCAGATTGCATTTGGGAACAGACTGCCGCCACCTTCGGGTGGCGGCTTCGTTTTGGGTCATCAAATCCATTATCTGATTGAAAAATAGCGAGATAATTCCGTTTAGATTCACAATGTCTGATAATACATATTCTGTATATTGAGTAACCCGTAAAATCCCAAAGAGCGGCTCTTGCGGCTGCAAACCATATGGTTCCCCTTCCACTAAGATCCGATATGCCGAGTCTGTTCCGATGCGCATTTTGAAAGCCGCCTAGCCCCTCGGCTTTTTTAAAGGATGCCGCAGTCGCCGGCGAATCCTTAGGCATAAGCCTGAGGCTTACCTGCCCGTTATGTACTTCAGCGTCGACTGAGCTCACCGCTGTCTCGAACGTATGGGATCACTGCGAATCTATATACTTCTCCCCTTGAACTTCTACAGGTACCTCCGTTACTCTCCTCTTGTCGAAGGATTAGGGGTAATAGGTATGACTACCGATAAACGGATTGAGCTCCCGCAAGGCACGCTAGATTTTCTGATTCTCAAAGCTGTCGCCCTCGAACCCATGCATGGCTGGGCCATCTCGGAGAGGCTCCAGCAGTTGTCGCACGATGTGATCCAGGTGCAGCAAGGATCGCTCTATCCCGCATTGCACCGCCTGGAGCGCCGGGGCTGGATTAAAGCCAACTGGGCGACGAGTGAGAATAATCGCCGGGCCAAGTATTACGAGCTGAGTGCTGCCGGACGCAAACAACTCGCCAGTGAGACTGAAGCCTGGCGCAAGCTGACCACCGCTGTCGATCACATTCTGGCGCTGGTGTAACCGATCCGATGCTGACAGACCTGATCTTCCGCCTCCGCTCCCTTCTAAGACGTCACTGTGTCGAGGACGAACTGAATGAGGAGCTCCAGTTCCATCTCGAACATGAAACCGAAAAGTAAATGGCCCGAGGCATGAGCCCGCAAGAGGCCCGGCGTGTCGCCCAGATGGCTATCGGTGGAGTGGAACAGGCACACCAGAAATGCCGCGATGCGCGCGGCACCCGCCTGATCGAAGACTTATTCCACGACCTCCGCTTTGCGGTGCGCCAGTTACGCCGCAGCTCTGGCTTTACGATCACGGCAATCGCCGTATTTGCCTTTGGAGTGGCCGCAAGCAGCACGATCTTCGCCTTTGTAGACGCAGCTTTCATCAAGCCGCTGCCGTACAGCCAGCCATCTCGCCTTGTTGCCTTATTTGAAAGTATTCCTGTCAACGATCGCGCTCATTTGTCATTTGCAGACTTCCAGGCATGGAAGGCGCAAAATCATGTTTTCAGTTCGCTCGATGTGTATCGCCCCGACCGCGTGAGCTATCGGAATCGCGCCGCGGTAGAAGAAATATCAATTGCATCTGTAAGCGACGGCTTCTTTAGAACGCTCGGAGTATCCCCTATTCTCGGTCGCGATTTCAGGCCAGGTGAAGATCTGGCGAGTGCACCACAGACCGTCTTACTCAGCTATGGGGCCTGGCAGCGCCGTTTTGCCGCAGACAGTAACATCATCGGCCGCACTGTTGAAATGGATGGCCATGCCTATGAGGTGATCGGTGTGCTTCCCTCTGGTTTCCATTTCGCTCCTGTTGAGCCGGCAGAGTTCTGGAGGACGATCCATGGGCTCTGTGTTGGAAACCGGTTCTGCTATCCGTATTACGGTGTCGCGCGTCTGAAGCCCGGCATCCTCCTTCCGGCGGCCATCGCCGACATCCGCACCGTCGCAGCGCAAATTACCCGTGACTTCCCTGCCTCGAACCGCGATCGCGGAACTATTCTCATGCCGCTGACGAGTGCAATTCTGGGCGACATCCGGCCTACCTTCTTCGCCTTGTTGGGCGGCGCGGTGCTGCTCTCCCTGATTGGGTATGTGAACATCTTCAGCCTGCTCATTGTGCGCGCTGAGGCGCGCAAGCGAGAGATCGCAGTGCGCGGCGCGCTGGGCGCTTCCCATGTACGGTTAATACGCCAATTCGCGGTGGAAGGATGTCTGTTAGCCGTTGCAGGAGGAACGCTCGGTCTTGCTCTGGATCTTCCGCTTATCCATCTGGCGGTCGGCCTGATTCCGCGCGGCATGCTGAGTTCCCTACCATGCCTGGCAGATCTCCATCTCGGGTGGCATGTGGTCTTTGTCGTACTCGGAGCAACGGTGGCTGCGGCTGCGTTATTCACGCTTGCTCCCACAGCGCAACTCGGCTTTTCCGCGATGCGAAATGGGCTTTCGGAAGGCGGCCGCGGGGCCGCAGATCGAAGCTGGAAAAGAGTCGGCGCTGGCCTCGTCGTGATTGAGTTAGCGGTCACAGTCATCATGCTGAGCAGCGCGGGACTGCTGGCGAAGAGCTTCTATCGACTATTGCATGGCGATTTAGGACTAAGCCCGGATCATCTCGCCGTTCTCCATATCGAGCGCACTGGTGATCCAAGTAACGCGCAACAAGTCGCACTCGAACAGGAAGTGGTGAATCGGGTAGCTCAGTTGCCGGGAGTTATTTCCGTCGGTACATCCGGCGCGCTTGCTGTCGGAAGCGATGAAGCCTTCAAAGCGGCCTTCGCGCATTTCCACGTGTTCGGGCGTGTCTACTCCGGCCCAGGGGATGAAGCACTTGATGGAGTCGCAGGTTCAGGGTATTTCGAAACCATACACGCGCGCCTGCTTCGAGGACGTTCCTTTACCAAGGCAATTGTTGGTGTGATTGATGACCTCAAGGATGGCCCGCTGGACATGGCGCCAGTCGCTGCGATCTATAGCCCATTTGAGCAGGTTCCGAGAAACAGCTTCTACATCACTGCGCGCACGGTATCCTCGCCAGGCTCGAGCCTTCATGCGATAGAGGCGGTCGTACGTCAGGTAGATCCTGAAGATGGCCTGGACACGATGGAGGATAGAATTAATGACTCACAGTCGGCCTATCTGCACCGCTCAGCCATGTCGTTGGTTTCATGCTTCGCAGTGCTGGCGCTAGTTCTGGGAACAGTCGGCCTCTACGGCGTAGTTTCGTATTCCGTGGGACGGCGCACGCGGGAAATCGGGTTACGCATTGCGTTGGGGGCTCAACGCGCATCCGTTTATTGGCTCATTGTTCGAGAGGCATCAAGGCTCGCCTGCATGGGGCTTGCAGGTGGGCTGGCGGGATCAATCGCTGCAGGCATTCTTATGAGAGATGTGCTTTACAGCGTTCCGCCATGGGACTTGGAGACGTTGTCTGGAGTGATGGTGATTCTCGTGATGGCTACCCGGCTTGCCAGCTTTCTCCCCGCCCACCGCGCGGCCTCGATTCATCCGACGGAATCATTGAGAGCTGAGTGATTTTAGTGTGCCGGGCTTTTCAGGCTCGCGTGAGTTTATGACGGCCAATCGGAAGTGTCCTCCGGCGCGGGCAATGCTTCCCTTTCGTTTGTGATGAAAGAGTGCGACTGGTCTGTAACGTCCTCCTGCTGCGCTCGCGCTGCGTTCCAGTGCTCAGTCGACCCCTCAAAGCCATGTCTGTCTGCCAGTAATTTAGGGCATGTTGGCCTCGCATCATCTCTTATGCCATACTCTTCAAGACGCTACTCTTCTCCAAGCCGGGATGGCGGAACTGGCAGACGCAGCGGACTCAAAATCCGCCGACCCTTGCGGTCGTGGGGGTTCGACCCCCCCTCCCGGCACCAACTGACCTCACAACAATCGGTAAATCCACAGCCCCTCGCGTTACGGAGAGACGAAAGCCAAGCGCAGGTTCTCCTACCTTCTTAGGAAGCTACCATTCAAAAGAGAGTCAGCGGCCGAAAGGAATTGATGAGCTATTCCGTGTCCTGCTTAGTTGCTCAGCTCTTATCGCTTATCCGCAGGAGCAATGTTGCATGCGAAGGGAGTTCGGCTGAGTACGCCCCGTTGGTGAAGTTGACGGTTGCGTGCTTCCAGAGATCTCGGGCTTTCTTTACCGGCCCGTGCAAACCGAGATCCTGCGGCGAAATCGTAGCTTTGGCCGATGTTGCTCCAAGATTCACCACGCCGACTGCCACATCGCCATTTGTAAGCGGCTTTACCCATATTTCCAGATCGCCCTTTCTTACAGGCGATGACTGCTTCCCTAGTGCGTCCTGATTCACTGCGATCACTTCCCTGTTCATTAAAATCGACTTCGTTACGTCGGTCATATTGCGCAGGTCATTCCCTGCCAGCAGTGGCGCGGCAGTCAGAGCCCACAGGCTCATGTGCGTGCGATATTCGTCTTCACTCATGTGGCCGTTGCCGATTTCCAGCATGTCAGGATCGTTCCAGTGGCCGGGGCCGGCGTACGACGCTGTAGGCACCTGTTTTTCAATATTGCCGATCATGCTCGACCACTCATCGCGAATGTCTCCGGTTGTTCTCCAGAGATTTCCGGCTACATCCGGGCCCCATGTTTCTACATGCCCAAGGCCGTATTCACACAGGCTGAAGATGATCGGGCGGCCCGTGGCATGAAGCGCTGCGCCCATTTTTTGATAGACAGGCTGCAGATCTTTCTCCTGGTAAATATTCGACGCACTGCACCAGTCGTACTTGAGGTAATCGATTCCCCATGCAGCGAAGGTCCTTGCATCCTGCTCTTCATGCCCATAGCTGCCGGGATAGCCAGCGCATGTCCGCGGACCGGGCGAAGAGTAGATGCCGAGCTTTAGCCCTTTCGAATGGACATAATCCGCAAGGGCCTTCATGTCCGGGAATTTGTGGTTGGATTGCAGGTTGCCTTGCGCATCGCGGACACCCTCCCAGGTGTCATCGATGTTGATGTAGATATAGCCGGCATCGCGCATACCACTGCTGACCATGGCGTCTGCCATCGTGCGAACGGTGGCATCATCCACTTTGCGAGCAAACAGATTCCAGCTGTTCCATCCCATCGGCGGCGTCTTCGCCAAAGCATTCTGTGGGACTGGCTGGATGGGCGGTGGAGTGATGTAGGCGACCGTTGGCAGATCATCGTTCGGGCCTGCCGCAGTGCCGTGGAAAGGACGGGAGCTGCCTGTGCTGTTGAGTTCTCCGTTTACCAGATCAGCCTCGAGGAAGGGACGATCGCGATGCCGTGGTCCGTAAAGGATCACATGATTGCCGCTCGCAGTTCCCTGCACAGGAAATGAAGTACCGGCCGACTTGAAAGTGCCTGAGACCTTTCCATCATCCTGCTTGAGTTCCAGGAGCATTTTGGTCTGTTCGCCGTTATCGAGCGGCTGCCCTGACGAAATCCACTTTCCCGTGAAGTTGTCGTGCTGCCCACAACCAGAGAGAAGAAGTCCGAAGACGAGTGCTGGTAATGACACGCCTCTACATGCGAAAAGCCCTGGTCTCTTCAAGCTTGTTTTCATTCGTCGCTCCTTGGTGTTTCATTCGTTTCCGCTTCTAATCGGTGTCGGAAAGAGGTTGCGGTCGTGCCTCTATCACGCGCATGGCGTCGTGATACTGGTCTTCTCTTTGCGTGCGCAGATCGGCAAACTTCCTGGCTTGCTCCTGCCGCTGTGGATCGTTGGTCTGGCTGTACAGGCGCAGCAGCGTGTAATTCGCGAGATAGTTTTCAGGATCCAGTTCCAGGGCGCGGCGAAGCGGAACGAGTGCCTCCTGATAGCGCTTCAACCAGAAGTAATCCGTGCCCAGTTCCGCCATTACTTCCGGCTGGTCGGAATGCAGACTGTCTGCACGCTTCAATTCCTCGATCGCCTCGTCATACCTGCCCTCCTCTGTCAACGCACGGCCCATGTAGTAGCACGCCGATAGCGATGTCTTAGGAAATGCTTCCGCTCTCTTTAACCAGATCGACGCCTGTTCAGGATGATTGCTGTCGAGCAGCGCAATACCCTGCGCCAGGAATCCGGCTGGATCATTTGGACGCAGATCTCTGTAGCGTTGCAAGTAAGGCAGTGCATCTGTACCGGTCGCCAGTGTGCCCATTGTGAGGAGGAAATCAGGGTTATCCGGAGCGAGCCGCACCGCATCCGCCATGGAGGACTGAGCTTCCCGCAGCAGTCTCATCTGCAGGCAGACATAGCCGTACTGGTATGCCAGCGTCGCGTTCTTCGGCGCGATGGCGCGCGCGTGTGCGAGATAGCCGAGGGCACCCTGCTTGTCTCCCTGCGCGAGCGCGATACGGGCAAGATCGACAAGCGGATCGACAGCAGCAGAATCCATCTGATACGCCCGTTCGAGAGTCGCTCTCGCCTGTTGGCTCTTCCCTTCTGCTTCCTCTGCCAGTCCAAGCGTGCGGAGGGCCGAAGCCGAGAGTGGATGGCGCGCGTCGATTGCCGAAAGCAACTGATCGAGAAGCTCAGGACGATGTGCGGCCCGCAGCGCCGGCAGCACAAGCATCACATCGCCCTCCTCAAGATCGGTGCTCGCACTCATGGCGGACGCAGCCTTTTCGCCAGCCTGCACGTTGCTCATGTTGAACTCATCTGCGCAGGCAATAGCCAGCACACGTGGCCTTGCCTGGTCTTCAGGCCTCAGCTTCTTCAAGTATTCGAGCGAGACTCCGAACTGATGTCGCCACATCGCCGCGGTTGCAGCGCCGTACATCGATTCCGCGTCGGAAGGATCGAGTTTCAGAATTTGGACATAAGCCCGAAATGCATCGTCCGCATTGGCAGGACTATGATCCGCGTCTTCCATGTCGAGGCGTGCGAGGTTTTGCCAAGCGCTGAGAAGTTTGGGATCGTCTGTGACGGCCTGGTGAAAGTCCTTCCTGGCTGCATCACGGTGATTGCTTTGGGCGTCGACGACGCCGAGCAGCGTCTCAAGCCCGCCATCTCTGGGATATTGCTTCATGGCGGATGCCAGTAAGGTACGGGCTCCTGCGAGATCATTGCTCTCGATCTGCGCCTGAATTGCCTGTGCCGTGCCCTGATAGTCAGGCTTCGGATGTCCAGCCTGGTGCGCGAGAGCCCACGGCGCACTCAATAAAAGCGCCAGCGAAGCGTAACGGTGCCGGTTGCGCTTTATTTCTTTAACCGGGCTGGATAGTATTCTCGGTGCGGGCAACGAAGTCTCTCCCCGCGGGATTAAACTTGCCCCATGAGCACACGGGGCTATCGAGCAACAGCCATAGTGGTATGCGCAGCGCTGCTGCTGGGCTTCCGTTGTGAAGCGCAGTCCGCCCCAGAAACGCCACCCCATGTGTTGCCAAACCCGGATGATGCCGGACTCGATTCGGTGCGAAAAACGGAACTGCAGCGGGCGCTCGATACCCATGACTTCGTACGCGCTGAGGGTATTCTTCTGCCTCAGATAGAGCACGCCGCGCTGCCTGCCGAGAAGTATCGGCTGCTCCTTACAATAGCCAGTGTCTATTCGCTCAATCACGATGATCTGAATGCCGCGATCGCGTGGAAGAAGGCCGAAGCGATATCGCCTTTGCCCGAGCCGCTGCAGTTCTCGCTCGCCATGGCGTATATCGGAATGGGCAGACGCGACTGGGCTGCGACGCAATTGCAAGAGCTTGCGGACACCCATTCCAAAAACGCGATGTACCCGTACTGGCTGGGGCGGCTGGATTACGACCGGCAGGCATACAGTGCGGCGATCAGTCACTTCCAGCACGCCATTCAACTCGATCCCTCGATGGCCCGGGCTTATGACAACCTCGGTCTTTGCCAGTCTTACCTTGGCGACAGTGCACATGCGATCGAGAATTTCAAAAAAGCCATTACGCTCGACAGCCATGCAACGCATCCCTCTCCCTGGCCCTACATCAACCTCGCTGCGGCATTGCAGACAACAGGCGATCTGACCGGGGCCGAGACGAATCTTCAAGAGGCCATCCATCTCGACACAAACTTCGCCCCGACGCACTTTCAACTGGGAAATGTCCTCGACAGCATGGACAGGCCGCAAGCTGCAGTCGATGAGTACCTAAAGGCTGCGAAGCTCGATCCTCACTATGCAGAACCTCACTTCGCCCTGGCGCGCTTGTATCGCCGGATGGGAAAAGATGAACTCGCGCGGCAGGAGGTTGCGATCTATACACAGCTGCACGGCAAGTCGGCGCCGCAATAAGGGCGGAGATGCGGCATTGTCTTGATAGCGATAGCCGCATCTCCGCATAGCCTTGAGTCTCAGAACTCAATACGGCCAGCAAACTGAATCGTGCGAGGATTGCTGACCGTACCATTCCATGTACCGAATGAGTTGCCGGTTGCTGCTACGTCTGTCACAAACGGAAGCGACGGGCCATTGCCTGTTGAGACAAAGTAGTGGTTGTTGAAGGCATTGAAGAAGTTCGCCATGAACTTAAAGTTCACTCGCTCTCCAATCTTCGTGTTCTTGGTGAAAGCGATGTCCGTATCCTGGAATGCAGACCCGTAGACATTGGATACAGCACTGCCGAAGCCTGTGTAGCCGAACTGGGTAAAGTTCGATTCAAATGCGGCTGCGTTGAGGTACTTCCCGTCCTTGTACGGGTTATAACCATTTCTTCCGTGGATGTACGGATCCGCGGAAGGAATAACGCCGGGGATGCACGACTGACGGAACTCCTGCACCAGGCTGCTGGTGGTGCAGGAAGAGGACGAGAACCAGAGCGGTGTTCCGTACTCGTAATGGTAGAGAGGACTCACCTGCCATCCGCCCACCAGGACATTCAGAGGCCCACCGGTACTAAGGAAGTGCTTGTTTTTCCCGAACGGAAGGTCATACACCACAGAAATCTGCGCAGTGATCGGCACATTATCCGGTGCCAATGCATAGTCACGGGTTTGCGTGTTGTACGGCGAGAAGTCACCGTTATTGCCGAGTCCCGACGAGTTCTCAGACTGTGTGGAGTCCGTGGCATTCGTCATCAGCTTCGAATAAGTAAACGACCCCAGCACGAAGAGCCCGTTCTTGGCCTGATGATCCACTTCGATCTGCAGGGAGTGGTAAGAAGAGGTTGCGTGTCCTTCGTTCAGGCCCTGCAGCGTGCCGCAATATTGCGGATACGGCAAGATGGCCTGCGCGAGGGTCGGCGTGCATCCCGTCATCTGTGTCTGCCAGCCGACGTACGGAACGCTAACGCCGTGCGCGGCGAAGACTGCAGGGCCATTCGTGGCGTTGTAGCTGGTTGCCAGGTCTGAACCGATCGAGCTGATCGACTGATTATTCGGGTTGAGGATGTTGATCGGATCTAACAACGAAGGGAGATGCGTCCCCTGCGTGCCGACATAGGAGACGCGTGTGCTGAAGCTCTTGGGAAGCTGCCGCTCCACTGTCAGATTCCACTGTGAGGAGTATGGCCGGTCGTTGCCATCGAGCGGACGATAGAGCGATGGTGTCTGCCCATTGTCAAAGCTCGAAGAGATGTTCTCGGTCTGACCTACCTGTGAGGCACTCAACCCGCTGGTGAGATAGAGTGCCGGAGTCTTCAGGTTCCCTACCGAAGACTCGTTCAGAGTGACGCTCTTGTTGAAGCCGTCCAGCCCCATGCCGCCGCCCCAGTTGGGGTAAAAGGCCTGTCCAAAGTAGATGCCGTAACCTGCGCGAACCACTGTCTTGTCATTCAGCGTGTAAGCAAAGCCTGCGCGCGGAGCGAAGCCCTTTTTAAATGGGATTTCAGGATACGGTTTGCCGTAGCTTGCATCGCCGTAACCATCTCCGGCGAATGCCAGGCGGCCCAGCAACTCGGTCCCGTTTGCCGTAACCGCCCCGGGGTTTGCACCGGTTGGGTCGATGAAGGAGAGGTGGTTGAACTTCTCACGGAAGGGCTGGATGTAATCCCAGCGGAGACTGTAATCGATGGTGAGCTTTGGCATGGCGCGCCAGCTATCACCGACGTGAATGGCCCATGCATCTTGGCGGGGATACTCCGCCAGGATGTTGTAGTAATTCACATTGGCGCTCGATGCGGCACCAAGGTAGAACGAAGCCGCCGCATCACCAGGGCAGGAAGCAGCAGCCGAGCAGCCTTGATTACCGGTGGTATCCGGCTCAAAGGTGAATGTGCCGCCCTGGTTTGTGCCAAGGTGAATGGACGTTCCCGCCAGTCTCCATTCAAAGCCTGCGTTTAGGGTGTGCGTACCCATGATGCGGGTAAAGACGTCGTTGAAGGCCCAAGTGCCGCGCGTTGTTTTTGCCTGGCCAGGATCGGGCAGGTCGTTATTGCCAAGCTGTGTGTACCCGCCGCCGAAAGTCATTTCGGGGAGATACGCTGTGTTCGCAACTCCGGGTACCGTCGGCAGATCGGCATGGCCGTTCAACGCGTAGTAGGACTCGTTGCGATTCAGGTATCCGACCGTCGCGTGATTCGTCATGTTGCCGGAGAAGTTGTGCTCCCAGTTGAAGCGCTGAATGTTCGCATTCTCAGGATCCGCCGGGGCTGCCGTGGAAATGGCAACAGGGAGATTCGTCTGAGTGTTCGTTCCCGTTCGCTGCCACCAGGTCGTCCAGTAGAAGTGATCTCTGGAACCGAGGTTGACGTCGACGCGGCCGAAATATACGTTTTCGCTTGCGGTAAGCGAGCCCTGTCCAGCCTTCGGAATGAAGTAGTTGTTCAGCTCTCCGCCGTTGGTGGGTGTCGGCAATGCAGCCATCCATGCAGACGCCACAGGGTCTTCGTATGCGGGGTTGATCTGGTTTGTGACACCGCCGTAGGCGATGGCCTGCCCGGCGTCCGTCCCGTACTTTGTCGGATCGTCAGGATAGTAGAGTTGGCTACCGGCAGCGCTGAAGTTGCCTGCCCTGTCCGCTAATGAGGGGATAGACAGTGTCGAGGAATTGGCGCCGCCCGCCTCCTTGAAGCCCTCATAGTTGAAGTAGAAATATCCCTTCGTATGTGAGGACTGCCCGTGCATTCCGGGGATGAGAATCGGACCTCCGAGATTCGCACCAAAGTCATTTTCTTTGTCTTCCGGCTTGGCTGTGCTCACCGGCAAGCCCCACTGGCGCGCGTTCAGTGCATCGTTACGCAGGTATTCGTACGCAGCTCCGTGGAACTGATCGCCGCCCGAGCGGGTGGAGATGATCAGCTGGCCTGACGTGGTGTTGCCGTACTGGGCGTCATAGTTCGCAGTCAGCACATGAACTTCACTGGTGATGTCGGGCGACATGCCGAAGTCGGTCTCAAGACTGACCATGCCGCTCTGGTTCATGTAGCCTTCCATCGCGGTTGCACCGTCGACCACGGCTTCGTCACCACTCACAAGACCGCCATTGATACGGGTGTTATAGGCGTTGCCGCTGGCCCCTGTGCTTACGCCGGGCAGCATATCGGCAACGGTGACGGACGACCTGGGCGCACCGGACACGGTAAGCGGAAAATCCTGCAGGGTCTCGGGCGCGATGCCGCCTCCGATCGTCGGATCGACATAGTTGATCTGCGAGGCTTGCGCGGTTACCGTGACCTCCTGCTGCACGTTGCCCACTTCCATCCGGACATTCACGCGTCCCTGCTGGGTAGCGGCAAGCTCGATCCCCGTTTGGGTCACCGATTTGAAGCCGCTTGCGGTGGCTTGTAGCTGGTAAATGCCAGGCGATATGTTGGTGAAGGTGAAAAGGCCGTCCTGGCCGCTGGTGATCGCGATCTTGAAATGTGTGCTCACATTCGTGAGCGTGAGGGAGACACCTGCAATCGCAGATCCGCTCGGATCTGTCACCGCGCCCGTCAGCGAGGCATTCGTATCCTGTGCAAATGCCGGGATGCTTCTGCCTGCGCAGATGATGGATAAGAGCACTAGCCCCCATAGGAGCACGAGACGACAGCTATTTCGCACGTTACCAGCCTCCTGTGAAAACGGATACAGTCAAGCACGTACAGCGTCAGTTCGACCGCGTAGTCTTTTCTGGTTCAGACCTGTGAACGGCCGGTTCAATTTCCGGCGAGGATGCTAAGGCTGGAGTCAACGGCTTGTCAAACGTTTGCTCTCATGGCCGTTATCCACGGAATACCGAGTTCGCTGGGACTCCCTGTTTTCTGGAAGCGGATACTTCAAGGGCAATCGTCCAGCGCGTTTGTCGCGTGGAATCGTTCGGCCTACTAAGGTCGTGAGTGTGGACTTATCTCTTGTGGTGGGAGAGGCACTCGAGCTGTGGAAAACCTGCACCAAGACAAGTCGTGAGTGACTCATGGGGAGAGTAATTCCTGCTCGACTTAGTTTCCTGATATCTTCCGCGATATCATCGCAGCCGGTGAAAGCGCGATTGTGTGTGCCGCCGCTTCAACGCGGATAAAAAATCCTCAGATATCATCCCCTGCCAATCGCAATTATGTTACCCGCGTAACTATCATAAACTCTATCTCCATCAGAATAAACAAGTAATAGCAAAGAACCGCAGAAGCTCCATTACCAGTTATGAGATAGATGTCTGATTTGATGCCGCGAGATATATCTCCGGCGATATCAGATGGTGGAAAGACGGTGGGAGAAGAGCAGCAAATCCTTGATCCAGATAGAAAAAACAGCATTTCTCATCGACATACCACTTGCGAAAGAATCAAACATGGGTACTATTGGACATGGCTTCGGTATGGACCTTAGTTACCTAACGCGGCTTACCAAATGCCACTCCCCCATGACTTCTGTTGTTGCCAGAGATAGGTCGGCTTAGGACCTTCACTCTGGAAATCAATCACCAATCACCCGCAAGCGAGCAGGAGCGAACATGAAGTGGCCAACATACATGCAGGCAGAACCGCACCGGACATCATTTTACCCTGAAGATGCGGAATCTGTACCCGCGTTTGTGCCGATACTTACCCAGGGAGTTGAAGGTATCGGTAACCTACCCTCTCCAGTTACCGTGGCATCCGGAACTGAACTTATCCAGCAGGGCCGCACGGTTGCATCCGTATATCTGGTGCGCCGTGGCCTCGTAAAGCTTGTCTACCTGAGCGAAAGCGGTGAAGAGATTACGCTCGGCCTACGGTCGGTGGGCTGGTGGGGCGGCGCTGTTGCCGCAATGCTGGACTCGTTCAGCGCCTGCTCTGTCCAGGCAGTTGGCGAATGTGAAGTGATCCGGATCTCCGGCAGGGATTTTCGCGAGCGGCTCAAGAGCAATCCTTCGATGATGGGGCATTTTCTCAAGGCACTGTGCAACGAGAATGCCTCGCAGACGGAAGCGCAGGCGCGTGTCATGTCCGGCACGGCAGCCGAGCGTCTGACAATCTTCATGCGTGAGCGGCAGAAGAAGAATCCCCGTTGGCAAACGATCGATCCACTGCCCATGCTGAAGCAGATGGAATTGGCGCAGCTTCTCTCCATTACCCCTGAGCACCTGAGCAGATTGCTTAGCCGCATGCGCTCAGAGCAGCGTAAGCAGCCCGCGTAAATCCTCTCACTCCAGTGAGACGATCTGCGCGGCTGCTTCCCTGCCCTCACGTTGTAATACTTCCACTGCTGGAGAGCTCCCGTTGCAATCAGGCACCAAATACCCATTGGGTAAGGAATAATCCGAGTACTGCAGCCAGAAGAGCCGCCGGCATCGCGATGAGTCCGACTTTCAGGAAGTCGATCGCCTTAACGTGAAGCCCTTCGCGACGCAGTGCCAATAGCCAGAGAATTGTAGCCAGCGATCCGGTGACAGAGAGATTCGGCCCTAGGTCGACGCCGATGAGCACAACATGCGTGAAGAGTGAAGGGATATGCGACCGGGCGATAATTGCGCCGGCAGCCAATCCCAGAGGCAGGTTGTTGACCAGGTTATTTGCGGTCGCAACGACAAGGCTCGCAATCAGTGCGCCAGATATGGAGCCCATGGCAATAATCCGGTGAAGGCCCGCTTCTAGAGTGCCCAGCACCCCGGTGGTTTCAACCGCGTTTACCAGGACAAACAGCGCTGCTACCAGCGCCAGCGTTGCCCAACTGATCTCCCGCAGCAGTGGCAACGGGTTCATCCGGCGCTGTATGCAGACCGCTGACGTGATCACGATGGCCGCAAGGCAGGTTGGCAAGCCCAGGTCCATCTTCAAGGCTGAGGCCCCGAGCAGTACGCAGACCACAACCGCGATTCCCACAAGCACGGACTTGCCATAGCGATCGAGAGCGACTGTCTCCTCTGCCTCCTCTTCGTCAATGCGGCCGCTCAGCTCTTTCCGGTACCACACGCGTAAAACGACGAAGGTCGTTGCGATGGAAAGCAGGGATGGAATGAGGAATGCCTTCAACCAACTGCCCAGGGGCGGCATCGCGGTGTGAAAAACAACAAGATTTGCTGGATTCGAGATGGGCAGGACGAACGATGCGGCATTCGCGATCATGGCGCAGGCGAAGAGGTAAGGCAGCGGATCGACTTTGGAGCGCCGCACTGCTGTAAGGATGGCCGGGGTAAGCACAACCGCGGTTGCATCGTTGGACATACAGGCGGTCACAGCAATTCCGACTGCGTATGTTAGTGCGAACAAGCGGCCGCGGGAGCCTCGCGAGGCGTGTGAAGCCGTGGCTGCGACCCAGTCGAAGACTCCGTTCTCCCGCGCCAGCTCGGAGAGCAGCATCATCCCGATCAGAAAGAGGTACACGTCCGATCCCTCTGAAATGGCGTGGATAGCCAGACGCAGAGGCACCAACCGAAGCGCGACAAGCAGGCACGCCCCCGCGCTTACCCAGTACACCTCGGGGATGCCCCGTGGCCGCCAGAGCATCAGCAGAATGCTGAGTGCAACGATGGTGATCAGAAGTGGCTCGGCAATCACAAAGGGCATGGTCTATAGATGCCCCAATGCGACAGTGTTCACGATCGGAAACCGCTCGGTGGGCGCTGCTCTTCCTGTATCCAATGCGTCCTCAAATTGAATGCGAGTGGCTCCCGTGGAAAGCAGTGATTTCGTAGCCGACGGCTTTCCGGCTGCCGGGGGGATACTGCTTGGGCAAAAACGGAATGATGCGGGAGAAAGGATGCTCAAAGCCTGCATACTGTCGAAAGCATATGCGAAGCAGCATCCGCTTTTGACACATTCACGCGTGACTGATACATTCAAAAAGAGTTGAGCGCTAAGGAACGAGGCGCTCCCGCTTCTATCAAGTCCCCGTCGTCCAGTGGCCTAGGACACCGCCCTTTCACGGCGGTAACACGGGTTCGAATCCCGTCGGGGACGCCAATAGAATAAATAATTTAGAACTTGACATGCGGGATTGTGCTCACTTTTAGGCAAGAGTCAAGCAAAGTCATTTCAGGAGCTTGCCCTAAGATGACTCCGCGCTGCCCGATGTGCAGCAATTCAACCAAGCAAATCCATTACGTAGGTCGTGGTATTTAAAGCCAAACAGTCTTGGACGCGCTCGCAGCGTAGTAAATCTGGCCTCTTCTACCTCCTTCATTTACTGATTCCTGTATTAGCTTCCGTTCGTTAGCCTCTTCGAGCTAGTTGGCGTTGCGCTCCCCTGCACGTTGAGATTCGAAGTCCATCAGCCGTTCTCGTGCTGCGCCCTCTCCGAACGTGCCCCATCGCATGCGTGTCGCCTCGATACGCTGGCTTTTTCGTCCGTGAGCGCAATCGTCAATATGCAAGACCATATGGCATTCGGTTCGGAGAGCCATCAGTTATTCTTGATTCACGTTTGACTGGGTTCCTGGGGGCAAATTGGGCAATATTGGAGACAAACTTTTAGCTCTTCGTCAAGGTTGGGGCCTTTCGCTTAGAGAGGTGAAAGAGCGAAGCGCCCGGTTGGCCGAGGAGTGGGGGAATGACGCCTACCAGATTTCCGGCAGCTGGCTGGCGAGACTGGAGCGTGGCCGGCACGAAATGACGGTGCCCAAATTGATTTCTCTCGCCACGATCTATAGCGAATCCCCAGAACGCCTTCTTCGCGACGCTCACCCTGATCCGAAACGCCTCTCCAGCGACTCACGCTTTTTACCGAATATGACTGTGCTCGTGAGCGGTGGTCAACTCGACGCTCAAGCGCACCAGATGCTTCCCGATGGAATGGAGGCTTCCCCTATTCCCGAGGCGACAACGCTGCTTCCAGCCGATGGCACATTGAGTTCAAACCATCATCGCCGCGCCATCATAGGGAAACGGGATCTTTCGTTATCTCCGGCGATAAAGCCTGGCTCGATTGTGAGTGTGGATACACGATCCAAAGCGATTGCCGGCCGACAGAGCTGGAATCACGAGTTCGATAGGCCGATCTACCTTCTCTTGACCCACGATGGCTACGTGTGTGGCTGGTGTGACCTGGATGAATCTGGCACCTGGCTGACCCTGGTGACTCATGCCTTGTCGAAGCAACCGTTTCAACGATGGCGCTACCGTAAGGATGTCGAGGTGGTCGGTCGCGTTGTAGCCGTGGCTATCCGGCTTGTGAGCTAATCCAACGACTAAAGTGCACGTTGCAGCTCGGAGAGCATAGGGCGTGGAAGTCGCGCTGCCTCACAGAAATGAAGCAAACGCTCAGCCATGAGGCAATACGCAGCGGCAGTGTTTTCCGCGTAGTTTCCGAACCAGCTTTCCAGGTTTGCCGCCCGCTCAGCTGCCCGCAGCCTATTCACGTGCCATTCAATCTCTCGTCCGATCATTCGTAGCTCCTCGGCTTCAGAGCTGGCTACCGGATGCCATTCGTGGACATAAGCTGCCATCGCGATCATCACTTTACTGTTGTGATCCAAAAGCTCCAGGCCCTTCATCCCTCCCACCATCCGCCAGACCTCTTCCGGGGGCAAGGTCTGTTCATCGTCCAAAACAGATGAAGCGTCTCGATTGGAAGTGTGTTTGGCCAGCAGTTCGAGAGCCGAGTGATCCGTTTCCGCCAACTGCGCTATCAGATTCTGCCAGGGTGTCTGTGATCTCCGCCGCGAGCTGGCAATCCCACGAAACATGAGGACGCCGAGAATGGCAGCAAACACAAAAACGGCGATAAGGAAGAACATCATCTGACCATTCATCGACGAGCTCTTTTCTCGATAACGGACAAGTCTCTATCCGCAATCTCTCGGATTCTACGTAGTTGGGAATCTAGCTCCCCGTTTCCGGTCATGGACACCGGGACATTCATCCACAGTATGAAAATCCAAAAAGTCAGGCAGACAAGGTAGGCCGCCATTCTGATGTGGGAGAGCACGACATAGGCATGATCTCCGTGGCTCAATCCGAAGTAGGTATGAGCTGTCTCGATGATCACCTCGACAAACGAATACAGCCCAAAACCCTCGGAAATACGCGCGGCGTGCGTTCTCAGTGGCAAGCCAGTCTTGAGGGATAGAAATATCATTCCCGCGAGAAGCTCACTCATGAGGACCGAGGTAAAGAAATTCCCTTCGATCATGACGCGCTGGATGGCCAGGCTGGTGCTGGGGGCTGCCAGCAGTGTCAGTACCCCTGCGCTCAAGATGCTTGCTGCTACCCAGTAGGTGAGGTCTCTCCTGACATCTGTTGCCCACCGACCGCCCGGACGAAATACATGGTACGCAATTTCGAAGACGACAGCCGCCTGCAGGACTGCGTCAACAACCGCGAGGGACCAGTACGAGTAGAAATAGTCCGCTTTCGTTCCATGCCGTTGAATCTCGAAAAGCGCAATGGTCCTGATGAGAGCTGACCCGACGAACGCGGTGAAGAGCGGGAAATGGCGCGCCCGGCGCCGGATGAACAATACAGCGAAGAGGAGGGTATGACCGGCAAATCCGGCAGCCCAGAACAGGAGATCCATGCTGATGAGTTGCGTCGCGAATTCTCCTATTCCGAGAGCCAGATGACAAAACGATAGTTCGATTTTATGCCGGCAGGAGGATGGACCGAATGATTTCCACAATATTGGGCGAAGTCGGTTCTGGGTCTGTCCCCGTCACTCCCTGAGAGGTAGAGCTCTGAGTTGGCGCTGAAGAAGATGCAGTCGAAGTGCTTGTTGTGGACGCACGCACTACAGGGCTGGCGAGCAAGCCCAGAACGAGAACAGCAGCAAATGCTTTTGCACTTAGTTTGAACATGGTAAGTCTCCTGATCAGCGCTAATTGCGCTGCGCAGAGACTAGAAAGGTGGGCCGACTATTCCGATCGTTTCTCGCGAACGTTACTTATACGTCATAAATATGTTTTCTCCTTGCATCAGCACCTTCTATGTGAAAATTAGCCTGAATCAGCAGAAAAGAGTGATAACTGTCCAGGGAAGTAGATGTGGGTTACGGATAAGCGACAAAATGAAGAGAAATCTGGATATCAGCTATATGCCGTGAGCGAACTCAGATCCGCGACCAAGCGAATACAACTCCCGCAATCCCGAGCGGAGCCAGGATCTGACGTACGGCATCACGCAATCGAGGAGGGAGCTTCGGACGCTCGAGTGCAATACATCTTGAGGTGTCCGTGTGGTCGACGCCTGAATGGCTTGGCGGAGACCGGTTTCGGGATCCGACTTTTACTAGGGGCGCTTTGCATCGGAAGGATGAATTGCACGATGGCTTGGCCACGCTCAACCGGTGCAAGCATTGTGCCGGATGCGTTCAAGAGCGATTTCAGTGCGAGAATCGCACGTCGGTGGTATCTGCGCATCGCAGCATCATCGGGTGGGGTGGAGCCACGTGTCTTTGGTGAGAGACATCTTCAAGGCGAAGTCGAACTCTGAAGATTAGCTCTACCCGTAGTGACTTTGATCGGAACTCGCACGCAACTCAACCGAGCATCAACAGATATATCGCTATTCCCACACCGAATGCGGCCAACAAGAGAGAGAGCCGTTGCCGGATGGGAAACGCCTGGCGTCCACCTCCCACTCTTCAGCGCATGGATCGTTTTCACGTGGTAGACGGTAGCTGCAACATTGACGACGATCCCAAGCGCCACAAGGGCCACGCCAGATCGTATGGATATGCCTGTGCTGTGGACAGCGCTTCCCGAGACGAGGCGGAACTGCCTGAGGAATAGGCCGAAACGGGAGACAGCAAAACCGATACCCATCAAGGCAAGCCCTGTACGAATCCATGCTAAAAAGGTTCGTTCGGCCGCGAAATAGATTCGAGGGTCGTCATAGGGTTCTGCCATTCAAACACGCTCCATCTCAAGACGGCGGGGCCGAAGCGTTTGCGGGCAACGTCTCAAAGGGTGCGCTTCGGGGCCATCCAGATTCGTCACAGGCTTTTCACCTTTGCCTCATTGCCGTGCCGGAGCGTTGCCAATACGAAACAGTTGACCTTGTTGCGCTCAATTTCAAGAATTAATCCGTGGATTCACCTTGTGCGTAATGTCCCTTATACGACCCCTCACATGCTGATTGCACGATAAGCATCCGGTTCACTTTAGCTACCTCCGCACGAATACGTTGGCAGCAGTCTCCATCGATCTGACGGTGCCTCAAGGAGCAAACTCAAACCCTCAATGTGAAGTTCACATGCGCGAAGTCTTAGAGGACGCACTTCCTTAAGACTAGCCGGAGGTAATCAAAGAGGAAGAGCAGCTATGGACAGCAGGCCAGTACAAAATATTCAAGACACGTTTCTCAACACGGTCCGCAAAGATAAGACTCCGATCACAATCTACCTGGTCAGCGGCGTAAAACTGACCGGAAAAATTCGCTCTTTTGACAAGTATTCCTTGTTGCTGGAAAACAACAGTCAAGAGCAACTCATCTTCAAGCATGCGATCTCGACCGTGTCCAGTAGCCGGCCCACCATGCTTGTCCATCGCGGCCCCGGTTCCACCATTTTTGAAGATCAGGCTCCAACGCCGGCACCGGCCATGGTCGCTGCCAGTCGCGCCTCAGGCGCCTAATTCTCCCGTCAGTGGCTTGAAGAAGTCAACGAGAGGCCATTTCGATGGCCTCTTTTCTTTTCGTGTTCCAGGTTGCAATATATTGCGCTTCAAACACCCCTGCATCATTGCGCAAGTGGACCTGTAGGTTCCGTCAGAATTGCACCGATCGGGGTGTCTGCGCGTGGGGCGTCATCCTGGCGGAATGGTCATCCTGATTGCGATTCCCGTATATCCATAAACGAGAGTCATGCGGGCTCCCGTCCCCTGCCCTGCGACTGAGGCTTGACCGAATCCGCAGACCGATGCAATCTCTCCTGCGACAAGGGTGCACGAGCACCCGAGTCCAGGAAGTTGCCGTAGCGATTTCCGAGGTTGGTCGCAAACCGAGAAAGCATTTTTCATGCCAAGACGGATCCTGAGCGCCGCCTGCCATTTGAGGTAAAATCGATATCCAAAATTGAGTTAAGCGCAACGCTTTGTTATCCTTGCGCCCGATTTTCGGCATCTCATAATCAAAGATTGTGAGGAGAAACGCATGACGGAACGACTGCGCCCAGAGCGAACTCATTCCTCGCGGTACAGTGCATCAGAAAGCGTAGGTCCAAGAGAAATAAGGCTTTCGACCGGCGTCGAGGGTCTGGACAACATCCTGTCCGGAGGTCTTCCGCAAGGACACCTCTACCTTTTGGAAGGCGACCCGGGAACAGGAAAGACGACCCTTGCGTTGCAGTTTTTGCGGCAAGGCGAAGCAACCGGCGAGAGAGGGATGTATGTGACTTTGTCGGAGTCGAAACGAGAGTTGAAACAGGTTGCGGCGTCCCATGGCTGGTCTATTGATCCAATCACCATCTACGAGACCATTCCGTCGGAGGAGGACCTTGGCGTCGATGCTCAATACACGGTTTTC
Source organism: Silvibacterium sp. (assembly GCF_047605705.1). NCBI lineage: Bacteria > Pseudomonadati > Acidobacteriota > Terriglobia > Terriglobales > Acidobacteriaceae > Silvibacterium > Silvibacterium sp. The sequence continues at coordinate 99,267 of NZ_JASGFD010000011.1, forward strand.
CACCCTTCCGACGTAGAACTTGCGGACACCATGACCGCCATACTCAAGCAGGTGGCTGAGGTAGACCCGCAGCGCGTTGTATTCGACTCTCTCTCCGAATTCCGCATGCTGGCGCGAGATCCTTTGAAGTACCGGCGCCAAATACTGGCGCTGAAACGATACTTCGCTGATCGCAATTGCACCGTCCTGTTACTGGACGACCGGACCGCGGAAGGCAATGTGAACGACCTGCAGCTTCAAAGCATCGCCCACGGTGTGATCAAGATGCAGAGCCTGGAGCGTGATTTTGGAGTGAAGCGGCGCCGGATTGAGATCCACAAACTTCGTGGCTCCTCATTTCGCGAAGGCTTTCACGACTACATCATAAAAACCGGCGGGATCGAGATCTATCCACGGCTGGTTGCCTCTGAACACAAGCCCGGTTTTGAGAGAAAACACGTCCCGAGTGGGTTGAAGGAATTGGATGACCTCTTTCGTGGAGGCATCGACACAGGAACGAGCACCTTACTCATCGGTCCGGCCGGTTGTGGCAAGTCAACCATCGCACTCCGGTATGCGGTATCCTCTGCCCGCCGCGGCGAGAAGGCGATCATCCTGACGTTCGACGAATCCATCGCGACACTGATTGAACGAGCTCGGGGGTTGGACATGGATCCAACCGAGTTTTTGCAGGAAGGCAGCCTCGAGATTCAGCAGGTCGACCCGGCAGAGCTTTCCCCTGGTGAGTTTGTCGCCAGAATTCGCAGGCTCGTTGATGAGCAGGACTTGCGGCTTGTTGTGATCGATAGTTTGAATGGCTTTCTCAACGCAATGCCGCACGAACGGTTCCTCGCCATGCAGTTGCACGAGCTGTTGGCTTATCTCGGGCAACAGGGGATCGCAACTCTCTTCACACTGGCGCAGCACGGCTTCGTGGGGACTACCGAAACGCCGGTAGACGTCAGCTACTTAGCAGACACAGTTTTGCTGTTCCGATATTTCGAACGTGCCGGAGCCATTCGTCAGGCATTGTCCGTTGTAAAGAAGCGGAGCGGACCGCATGAGCGCACAATTCGAGAGCTCATTTTTGGCGAGGGAACAATAAAAGTAGGGCCTCCGTTAGCAGAATTCGAAGGCGTTCTTTCGGGAAGCCCCACATTCACAGGGCCAACAGCGAGGGAGGGTTCGTCTGAAACAAGACAGTAACACGTACTCTGTTGAGGCGCGGACCATCATCATGGCGCCCACAGGGCGCGATGCGCAATTGATTGCGGCGCTTCTCGAGAGATCAGCCCGGCCATGCAAGATTGTGACTTCCGTATCTGAGCTCTGTGACGAAATCCGGATAGGTGCGGGTGCTGCCATCGTGACTGAGGAGTCTCTCCGAGGAGACGCTATGCAGAAACTGGAGCCAGTACTGCAAGAGCAACCTTCGTGGTCTGACTTCCCTATCATCCTGCTCGTCTCCGGCGGGCGGGTCACAGCGGAAAGTGAGCGTCTTCGCCATTTGCGAATACCGATTGGCAACGTACTTCTTCTGGAGCGGCCTCTTCGCCCTGAAACGCTCCTTGGCACTCTCGAGGTCGCGCTCCGGGGGAGACATCGGCAGTATCAAGTCCGGGATCAGATTGAACAGGTAATTCAGGCACAGAATGCGCTGCGACGCTCAGAGAAGCTGGCAGTCACCGGTCGATTGGCTGCGAGCATTGCGCATGAGATAAACAATCCATTGGAATCGGTTACGAATTTACTTTTTCTGCTGCGCTCCGAATCGAGCCCGGAGAAAGTAAGAAAATATCTTGATCAGGCTGAACAGGAACTCGCTCGCGTTACGGAAATAACGAAACATACACTTCGTTACTACCGCGAACCGAATAAGCCGGTCGAAGTAGACGTAGAGACACTCCTCGATTCGGTTCTCGCCTTATATCACTCGCGCCTCCAGGCAGCTCACGTAGCAGTGCAAAAGGAGGTTCGTTTCGTTCCCGCTTTCGCCATTACAAATCCCGGCGAATTGCGGCAGGTTGTCGCAAATCTTATCGGGAACGCTCTCGATGCCATGCGGAAAGGTGGAACTCTCAGGCTAAGAATCAGGCGGGAAAGCGCAATTAGAATTCAGAAGCCAAGCTTGCTCGTCACTATCGCCGATACTGGGTCAGGCATCAATCAGGATTTACTTCCAACCATCTTTGAACCCTTCGTAACCACGAAAGGTGAGACTGGGACCGGCCTGGGTTTATGGGTACTGCAGGAGCTTGCAGAAAAGAATGGATGGTCTGTTCGCGTTCGCAGTTCGACAAGTCCTAAACACCGTGGGACAGTGTTTTCTGTTCTCATCCCGCTGCAGACTTCTCGTATCAACCTTGTGGCTTAGTTAGATGGAAGAGCAGTCCTCATTGTCCCGATAAGGGTGCCAGCGCACGATCGTGACGCATGACAGACTCGTTTCCTCTGCTCTCAATACTCGTCAAGATTCTTCGTTGTCATGCGTTCTGGAACAAAGCGATAGCCGATCGGCTGTTAGGTAGGTTTTGACGCACTATGCCTCTACCTGAACACATTCAAGAGCACCTGGAAACGATTGCCCGCCACGAGAAAAGCTTCCTGGAGAGCAGATCGTTTGGCGAAAACATAGCCGATCGCATTGCTTCTTTTGCGGGCACTCTCGGATTTGTGGTCCTTCATCTCATCATCTTCGGAGTTTGGATCGTATGGAACTCGGTGTCGATTTTTCGGACTCACATTGATCCCTTCCCTTTCCCTCTGCTCGATACGGTGGTCGCGTTAGAGGCCATCCTTCTGGCCAGCTTCATTCTGACGAGACAGACCAGCCTGGCCAAGCGTTCCGATGAACGAGAGCATCTCATGCTTCAGATTCTTCTCCTCACGGAGAAGGAAGTGTCGGCACTTGTGAAAATGAATCGTCTTTTGGCCGAACGAGTTGGGATCAAGGAGATCGCAGAAGACCAAAAGCTGGAAGAGCTCGAGCAACCGACTCCGATTGATGAAGTCGCTCAGTCGATTCAAGAGCGCATTCATCCCGAACTATAGGTCAACCTGGCCCTGTCTCTCCCTTTACGCATACTGCTACGGAAAGTAGCGCAATATCGACGTAGCCTCAATCAAGCAGGCGCGAGGGCTGCCTGACTGGACTCTGTGATGAGGATAAGAGATTCTCGCGTAGGATGGAGACGATGGAAGAGGATGCATCCGAAGTTCGCACTGGACGCATGTCCTATTGGTATCGCCGCCTCTTGCTGCTCGCAGTACCACTCATTCTTTCAAACCTTACCCAGCCGCTGCTCTCAACCGTGGATGCGATTCTATCCGGTCATCTTCCTGGCCCAGCGGCGCTCGGCGGTGTAGCGCTCGCGGGCACCTTCTTCAACACGATCTACTGGACATTCGGCTTTCTCCGCATGGCGACGACTGGACTTGTCGCCCAAGCGCACGGAGCGGGTGAGCATGATCGACTATTACATCACTTCGGTCGTGCATTCGTTACTGCACTGCTCATCGGTACGGCGATACTACTGGTTCGAAAACCACTCATCTCGATCTCGCTTGGCCTGCTCGGCGCCGGGCCAGAGGTCCATGCCAACGCCCAAATCTACTGTGGAATCCGTATCTGGTCTGCTCCTGCTGCGTTGATAAATTACACGGTCCTGGGTTATCTGCTGGGCACGCAGAGGGCACGTACCGCTCTCGTCCTGCAGGCGTTTATCAACCTCGTCAACGTCGGATTTGCGCTTTTTCTCGTCCTCTATCTTCACTGGGGTGTTGCCGGCATTGCTACCGCCACGTTCTTCGCCGAATGGTCAGGATGCCTACTTGGCCTTGGCATCCTCGCCACCAGTGGGATTCACTTCCTACGCTTTCGTATTCGAGAACTTACCAATCGCCACACGCTTCTACATCTCTTCAGCCTGAACCGTGACATCTTTCTCAGAACACTCGGCCTGGTAGCTGCCTATGCCTGGTTCACTCGCACCGGCGCCCGTACTGGAGATGCGGTGCTGGCAGCCAACGCTGTCCTGCTGAACTTCCAGATGATTGCTGCGTATGGCCTGGATGGCTTTGCAAATGCCGCAGAAGCTCTCGTTGGGGAAAGCGTAGGTGCAAGACGGCAAGGCGATTATCGCTCGATTCTCAGAGCTGTAGCCTTCTCGGCATTAATCGTTGCTGCAATCATTTCGCTTGTCTACTGCGTATTCGGCGTACAGATCATCGCACTCTTCACCAATCAGCAAACGATCCGCGCTCTCGCATCGCAGTTCCTTCCGTGGGTCATTCTCCTTCCCATCGTTTCTGTCTGGAGCTTCCTCTTGGATGGAATCTTCATCGGTGCCACCCGCGGCGCGGACCTTCGCGACAGCATGTTCATATCCTTCCTGGGCTTCCTCGGCCTCTCACTCCTGCTCGGTCATGCCTTTGGCAACCATGGCTTGTGGGCGGCAATGCTTGCCTTCATGACGTTGCGAGGTGTCACGTTGGCTGTCCGCCTACCAAGACTCGAGAAGGAAGCTTTTGCCCTCGTCCACGCGAGCATTTGATCCGTTCACAGATATGGTGAAAGGCTTCGGCCAAATTTATCCGAAGCCCATTCCTGGGATTGTCAGCATCCCTAGATTCTTGTACGGCCTCTTCCAAATAAGAGAAAAAGAAGCACGATAATAAGGATGATGTCCAGGCCACCGCCCCCGTAGTAGCCAACGCCAGGGCCCACATAGTAGCCGCCACCACCCACCGCCAGAATGAGTACGATCAAAATTACAATCAGCATGGATTCTTATCTCCTCTGCGCCTCTGCGAATTTTTTAGTAGATGAATGAGTTAAAAGGCCTCAGCCGTTGAGGTCGTGAATAGCCTGCCCTGCAGCTTGACCGAGGCTCCCCGCCGCTTCTCTTGCTTTGCCGGCTATGCGATCGATGGAACCTTCGCTGGCCAGATCCGGATCACCGCTGAGTCTACCTATGCCCTCTTTCAAGGCACCGGAGAATCCTTGTCCTTTGCCCGCGACCCGTTGCTGAGTGCCCCATCCAAATGTCTTACGGGCCGCCCCTTCGACGGCATCTGAAGCTGTTGCATATTGGGGCTCCGACTTTAGCACGTAAACAATCGCTGCACCCAGACCGATTCCTGCTACTAACCATGGAAAAGCTCTCATATGACACCTCAGGGATTGAGATGCAGGGTAAACAGCCGCAACAAACCTTACTCCAGATTTAGTCTTCGAGTGATTTGCCTTGGGCGTCAGTACCCCAACGAGTGACGGGGTTCTGCTCGTGCTGGCCTGTGAAAATCCGGCGAGCTTGTCGCGCCCATAGCCAACACGTAAGACCCAAGGTCAGAAAAACAGACTGCGACGCCCTTGCGGTCTGCCATATATAGCCGAAGACAATAACACCGATGACTGCTCGGCTAGGGACAAGAAGAACCAAGATTTAGCTTTCGAATCCCCTCCGGGCCCCCGATAGGATAAATAAACAATCGGCATTTCGGCTGTATGGCCGATCGGGTTCTCGTCTCCAATCACAGCGCCGCGTTTAGCGTTTCCTTATGCGTGTGCAGGATCACGGTCGAGCGGATTGTCTTGATGCCCTTAATCGCGTGCATCCGCTCCCAGACGAGTTTCTTGTACTCATCTAGATCCTTCACCAGCACGCGGCGCTGTGATTGGAG